>NZ_VMLO01000019.1:0-13612 GCF_013276735.1 Streptococcus sp. 1559 | reverse complement strand
TTGCTCTTTGATTTTCATTAAGTATTACAGTGAACAATTTTTCTAGCTATTGTAACAAAAAAGTCACCCGAAGGCAACTTTTTTCGTCCATAAACTTTCAAAAGAGAATGGCTTATTCAGAGCTAAAAGCTGCTGCTTGCTGCATTTGGTAATACTTACCCTTTCTAGCCATGAGATCCTGATGATTGCCATGCTCCACGATGTCGCCATCTACCAAGACAAGAATCAAATCCGCATCCTGAATGGTTGACAAACGGTGGGCGATGATAAAGCTTGTGCGCCCCTTCATGAGTTTTGCAAAGGCATCCTGTACTAGCACTTCTGTCCGTGTATCGATGGAGGAAGTTGCCTCGTCTAAGATAAGAATCTTTGGAATATCCAAAAAGACTCGCGCTATAGTCAAGAGCTGGGTCTGACCGACAGAGAGAGATTCTCCTGCATTTTCTAACTTGGTATCGTATCCCTGTGGCAACTGTTGGATGAAAAAATCTGCATTGGCTGCTTTGGCAGCAGCAATCACCTGCTCCCGACTGGCTTCAGGATTTCCAAAAGCAATATTGTCATGAATGGTTCCTTGCTTGAGCCAGGTTTCTTGGAGCACCATGCCAAACTGCTGTCTCAATGATACTAGGGTATAATCATAAATGGATTGCCCATCCAGCAAGATATCTCCTGAGTTAATAGGATAGAAACGCATAAGAAGATTGATAAGGGTTGATTTTCCTGCACCTGTCGGACCAACGATGGCTACCTTGCTACCAGCTGGAATATCAATAGATAAATCCTTAATCAAAATCTTTTCAGGATGGTAACCAAAAGAGACATGTTTAAAGGAAATAGCTCCCTTAACTTGGTCACTGGTCAAGACTTCCTTGCCTGTTTCAGCAACCTCAGGACTTTCTAAGACAGCATAGACGCGCTCTGCGCAAGCCAGAGCACTTTGCAACTCAGCTAGCACTGAAGAAATATCGTTAAAGGGCTTGGTATACTGTTGGACATAGTTCAAAAAAGTCACTAAACGCCCAATGGTCAAGGTTGACCCCATCATGATACGATAAGCTCCTACTCCAGCTAGAATCGCATAAATGAGCGCATTGACAAAGCGAGTCGAAGGATTGACCGTTGAAGAATAAAAGATGGCCGACTGCGAATAGCCTGCGTAGTTGTCATTAGCCTCACACAGTCTTTTGATAAACTCTACCTGAGCATTAAAAGATTGAATAATAGTCTGCTGGCTAAGCGATTCTTCAATCAACTGAGTCTGAATTCCCCTTGTCTCTGTTTGCTTCTGGAAGAGATGATAGGAGCGTTTGGCAATAAAGCGTGAAACCACCATGGAAAGTGGCGTCAACAGCAAGACTAAGAGAGTCATGAGGAGGTGAATTTGCAGCATGGCTAGAATGCTAACCAAAATCATCAAGACACCAATGAAAAATTGGTTAAAAATCATGGTCAAGCCAGCTGCTAACTGTTCGATGTCCGTGGTTACCCGACTGACCATCTCTCCACTTCCTTGCCGCTCCACAAAAGCAATCGGTAAACGATGGAGCTTATAGATGATTCGCTCTCGCAAGTCTCTGGTATAAGAGAAGATTAGGCGATTATAAAGAAGAGGATTGGCCCATTGTACCAGAGTATTTCCTATAACTACCAAGATCATCTGGAGAAAAATCTGCCAAAAAACTGGTGAAGAACCAGCCACTAGGACTTGGTCGATGACCTGCCCAATCAAGATAGGTAGGTAGATTGATAAGCCAACCTGGGTAATAGTTCCTAGAAAGGCTAGGAAAAGGAGGAAGGGATTGCTTGCTAAATCTTTTGCCAAGCGTGTGAGCGTCTGGTTTGCAGTTTGTCGTCTCATGCTAGTCCTCCTTTCCATGTTGGGATGCATTGATTTCGCGATAAACTTGACTAGATTTCATCAAGTTCTCGTGCTTGCCGATAGCTAGGAGCTCTCCTTTTTCTAAGAGGAGAATCTGGTCAGCCATCTGTAAAGTCGAGGTTCGTTGAGAGATCAAGATTAAGCTCGTATTTAGCAAATTTTCTCGGATAGCTTTCAAGAGCTTAGACTCGGTAATGGTGTCGAGGGCCGAGGTCGCATCATCTAGGATGAGAAATGGAGCTTGGTGCAAGACTGCGCGAGCAATAGACAGCCTTTGTTTTTGTCCACCTGAGAAATTTCGACCTCCTGCCTCAACAGTGGCATCCAAGAGCCCTTCCTTTTCACTAACAAAATCCTTAGCTTGCGCAATCTCCAAGGCCTGCCAGAGTTCCTGGTCAGATACTTCTTGATGTAAACCTAGAGTCAAGTTAGAACGAATGGTTCCCTTAAAGAGTTCGACTTTTTGGGGCACATAGGCAATCCAAGACCGCCACTGCTCCAAATTAAGAGGACTACGTCCATTTCGATAAAGGTCTATACTCCCCTTGTCTGCTGGATAAAGTCCAAGTAAGACTTGCACCAAGCTTGATTTACCAGAACCAGTTCCTCCGATGATACCAAGGATTTGCCCTTGCTTCATATTAAAGGAAATGTCTCTCAGAGAAGGCTGGGCCGCATCAGGATAGGTAAAGGTCAGTTCTTGAACTTGTAAAACCTGATCACTGCTAGCTTGCTTTTGTTCTAATTCTGAATGAATATCTTCTGGAGCCTCAGCAAAAACTTCCTCGATTCGCTTAGCTGAGATGTAGGACTGGTTGAGGGAATTGATCAGCATGGCTAGCTTGACCAATTCCACCAAAATCTGTAAGAGGTAATTGATAAGAGCAATGAGAGCACCTTGACTGAGCACTCCTCCTTGAATTGAAATATAGCCTTGCCAGATAATAACGAGAAGAGTTCCATTGACAATCAGATAGGTCAGAGGTGTTAATAAACTAGACCAGAAACCTGTCTTTTCTTGTAATCTAGCATAAACTTGGTTAAGGGTTTGAAAAATCTGTAACTCTCGTTTTTCTTGACCAAAAGCACGAATAACCCGCATCCCTTGCAATTGCTGGCGCGTTTCCTGAACCAGTTGGTCCGTTTTCTTTCTGAGACTACTGTAGAGAGGATTGACCAATCGAGATAACCCTACAATGACAATGGTCAAAATGGCAACCATGACTAAGAACCAGAAAGTCAACTCAGCTGAGATTCGATAAGCCATAAAAATGGCACCAAAAACGATAATGGGCGCTCGCAAAAAGAGACGCAGGAATTGATTGATACCAGTCTGAATCTGGTAGGTATCCGAAGTCAAGCGAGTGACCAAACTAGAAGTTGTCAGACGGTCTCTGCTGTCCTTGGACAAGGAAAGAATATGACGATAAAGATCGTTTGTCAATTCCTTAGCAAAGCCTACTGCTGCCTTTGCTGAGTAAAATTGAGCTATCAAGGCCACTAAAACGCCAATTACTGCAAAGATAAGGAGCAGGCCAATCTGCATCCAGAGATGACCTTGATCTCCCTGAGGTAAAGATTGGTCAACAATCCCAGCAATCACCATGGGAACCAAGAGCTCAAAAACAGCTTCTAACAGCTTGAACAAGGGGGCTAAAATTGATTCCTTGATGTAGGGTTTGAAGTAAGATAATAGGTGTTTCATAAATCCCTTCTATTCATATTCTAGAAATGAAGAAAGTGGGAAGCCCCACTCTCTGTTTTATTTGTTTAAGTAAGGCAATAGATAGCCATATCCTGCTTTTTCCATCTCATCCTTGGCCACAAAGCGTAAAGAAGCAGAATTGATACAGTAACGGAGGCCGCCTAACTCCCGCGGTCCATCTGTGAAAACATGACCCAAGTGAGCGCTGCCTGAACGAGAACGAACTTCAATTCGCTCCATTCCATGGCTCAGATCCTTGTAATAATGAATCAACTCTTTGGAAATCGGACGGCTAAAACTTGGCCAACCACAACCTGAAGCAAACTTATCCTTGGCAAAAAAGAGTGGCTCACCCGTCGTAATATCTACATAAATCCCCTCTTCAAAGGTTTGGTCATAGGCATTGGTAAATGGAGCCTCTGTAGCAGCTTCTTGTGTGACACGATAAGACTCTTCAGATAGACTGGCCTTCAACACCTCTTGACTAGGCTTTTCATAGTTTGCTGCATCAATCAATGGCTTATCAGCATCGGTCACATCGATATGACAGTAACCTGAAGGATTCTTCCTGAGATAATCTTGGTGGTAGTCTTCAGCCAGAATGTAGTGGCGTAATTGCTCCACTTCTACTGCAATCTTTCGACCCAGCATGCGTTCCTGCTCCTGTACCACTGTGTAGATAGCTGGCAAATCTGCTTCATCCTGATAATAAATCCCAGTTCGATATTGGCGACCACGGTCATTCCCTTGTTGATTGATAGATAGAGGATCGATAACTCGGAAATAATAAAGTAAAATCTCTCTGAGTGACACTTCCTTCTCATCGTAAATCACTTGGACCGTTTCTGCATGGTCTGTTTCCTTGATCAACTGGTAATTGGTCGTTTCGACTTGACCATTAGCGTAGCCAACACTGGTTTCTAGCACTCCAGAAATGCGTGAAAAATATTCCTCTAGGCCCCAAAAACAACCACCTGCTAGATAAATTTCTGCCATCTTTATTTCTCCTTTATCACGTTTTTAACTAATACTCTTCGAAAATCTCTTCAAACCACGTCAGCTCACATCTGCAACCTCAAAACAGTATTTTGAGCTAACTTCGTCAGTTCTATCCANNATTTTCATTGAGTATAAACTTCTTTTCACAAAAAGGATATGAAACCCTCTGGTCAAGAGTTTCCCCATCCTATCTTCTATTCTTTATTTTGCTTCTACACGGACACCTTGGGTATCAACTCTCAAGTCATGCAGTTTTCCTTTGAAAGGTTGCTTTTCCAATTCTGCCTTAATCCTTGGCATCTTGTCATGAGAAGCCAGAACCATAACTGTCGGCCCAGCACCAGAAAGGTAGGTTGCATAGGCCCCATTTTCTTTGGTCACTTGCTTAATCATCGCAAATTCTCTTACCAAGTCCTGACGATAGCGCTCATGGAAGAGGTCTCCCTCGATTGCTTGCCCAGCGGTCACCATGTCTCCTGCCAACAAGGCAGCAACCGCTACATTGGCGATAGAACTTGCAGCAACAGCTTCCTTATAAGACAATTTTTTAGGCAAGACACTACGGCTGTCGCGAGTACGTAATTCATAGTTTGGAATGTAAGCTAGAAAATCACACTCTGGAAAGTCTGCTACGATAGCAGAGACTTGCCCTTCAACAGAACTTGCAATAACGAGATTACCATAAATGGCTGGAGCCACATTATCAGGGTGTCCTTCAATCTTGGTCGCTAACTGCAATTTTTCATGATCAGACAAGTCGAGTTGCCCCAATTGGTTGGCTAGTTCAATCCCAGCCACAATAACTGAGCTGGAAGAACCCAAACCACGCGCCAAGGGAACATCACTGGTCATTTTCAAGCGTCTAGGTTTCAAATCTGGTACAATTTGCAAAGCGATTTTGAGCAAGAGATTACGCTCATCATGTGGAATCCATTTGCCAATCTGGTGTTCAATCAACCACTCATCTCCTTCTTCGCAGACCTCAATTTGAAGATACTTGGTTACAGCTACACCGACCGAGTCAAAACCTGGCCCGATATTGGCACTGGTTGCAGGTACAATAATCTTCATCTTATTCTCCTAGCACCTTGAAGGTATTCAAGAGGTCGAATTCTGAAACCTTCTTCAATTCAGCTGAGACATTTTCAAGCTGGGCTTTATTAATCTTGTGTGTGATGATAACGACACGCGCCTTGTCACCCTCTTTGACATCTTGAAGGATTTGCTTAAAGGAAATATCTTGAGCATTGAAGATTTCAGCCAACTTCAAGACCTGACCTTTTGAGTCTGGAGCCAAGATTGAGAAATAGTAGTTTGCTTTGACATCTTCAGGATTTGCCAAGACCAAGTCACGGCTATATTCGTTGAAGTCTTTGCCAATAGTACCATCATTCAAACGACGAACGATACGGACAATATCAGCTACAACACTTGTTGCAGTTGGTTTTTGACCCGCACCTGGTCCGTAGTACATAGACTCACCAATACCGATAGATTCTACAAAGACAGCGTTCATTACGCCATTCACACTAGCAAGTGGGTGCGCTTTAGGTAGGAAGGTTGGAGTCACTTCTGCAGCAATACCTGAAGAAGTTTCCTCAATAGAACCAACCAATTTCACTACGTAACCAAGCTCTTGAGCTACAGCTACGTCTTCTGGTGTGATATTGCGGATTCCCTTGTGGGCTACATCATCAAAGGCAATCTTCATGCCAAAGGCAAATTGGCTCAAAATAACCATCTTGTAGGCTGCATCAATCCCATCTACGTCATTCGTCGGATCGCTTTCTGCAAATCCTAGACGTTGTGCTTCCGCAAGAGCATCATCGTAAGACCAGCCTTCTTCCACCATCTTGGTCACCATGAAGTTGGAAGTTCCGTTGACTACTCCAAGCACGCGCGTAATTTTATCAGAAGCCAAGGAATTTGCTAAAGTACGAAGAATTGGAATCCCACCAGCAACTGCTGCTTCGTAGTAAAGTGCTACCTTGTTAGCTTGAGCGATTTCTAGCAATTCTGCGCCATGGACAGCCAAAAGGTCCTTGTTAGCAGTAACAACGTGTTTTCCAGCTTCCAAGGCACGAGTGATAAAGGTTTTAGCAGGTTCGATACGCCCCATCAATTCCACTACGATTGTAATGTCTTGATCTGATAAAATATCATCCACATTGGTTACAAAGTTAAAGTCATTCCCTGCTGCAAGTAAGCGATTCTTTTCATCTTCATCCTTGACCAATACCTTAGCAACTTCAATCTCTGAATGTGCTGATTGATTGATTTTTTCTCCATTTTCCTTTAGGAGGAAAGGCACACCACTTGCAACGGTACCAAATCCTAGTAAAGCAATTTTAACTGTCATCTTTATCTCCTCGAAATTTTCTAATATAGCCATTATAACAGAATTTTGTGAAAATTCCTATCATAGTAAATCACTATTTCAGTCTAGAAAAGAAAAAAACGAATCTGATGATTCGCTCTTCCTAAAATCTAGAAATAATTTTCCAGAAGTGATTATCCAATCTTTTGCAGATTGGTCACTGCATCGTGATTCATCAAGACTTGGCCATACTCCTGCAAGACTGAACGACTGATGTCACTATCGTCCGCAAACTCGCGCATACGGGCCAACAGCCAAGCTGGATATGGACTTGGATGATTTTCAATATCCACTAAAATGGTCAAATAATAGCGCTCATTCATCTTGTAGAGTTCAGAAGTTTCCATCTCAAAAGTCACTGTCTTAGCAAAAGCCACCAAGTCAGCCAACTTAGCAAAAGAAAGGATGTAGTAGATGTAAGGTTCTTTCTTACTCTCAGCTTCTTGTTCAGCCTGCTCCTGCTCTTCTTCCTTGGCTTCGACTTGCTCTAAAGATTGAATCGCTTCGATATCATCCTTAGTTTTGTCTGCGATGCTCTTTTCTAAGGTTTTAATAAACTCATCTGGCGACATTTGAGCCAATTCTTCCATATCTGGTAAATCCGATAAATCTTCAAAATCTAGATTTTGGTCAATCTTTGATTTGGTTACAAAGACATCAACCTTATCAGGTTTTGGAGTCACACGGAAGCTCAACATACCTGTATCTAGAAAGCTATCAGGCATCTCTAACTCATCCAAGATAGCATAAAAAAACTCTTCTGTTTTTTCTTGAGGGACAAGAAAGTCAGCAATCTCCATGCCACGATCCATCAAATCCTCTAAAGACATCGTGATTTTCAAAGTTGTATCACTAATTTGTTTCATTTTCATTGCTAGTAACCTCATACTTTCAGTTCTATCTATTATACTAGATTTTTACGATTTTATCAAAAGAAGGCTCCTCTATACGGATAGATTTTCCCTAGGGTCTTTCTATAGGAGACTCCAAGAGAAAATTTCTGCAGACAGATAGAAAAAGCCTTCAAAATCAAACTTCTTGTTCGACTTTGAAGACCTAATACATCAGAAAGCTTATAGTTTAAAGGTTGCTACACCGAGGATAGAACGATTTAAGTTTCTAAGAATTTGAAGACTTTGTTCAAATTTCTTATAACGAGTCACTCCGTACTCTTCAACAAGAAGGACTGTATCTCTTTCCAAAAGAGATGATACATCCTGTAAATCTACAAAATGCATTCCTTTTAAAGCCTCTTGACTCTGTTTCAATTTATCTAGGATAGCTTTATTTGAGCTAACGATTGTTAATTCTTGTCCAGCATTTTTGTATGACAAGACATCTGCTAGGTTAGCAATTGTTGTAATCTCTGTTACAAAATCAATTTGATACTGAGAAAAATCACCTGCTCTATTGATTGTTGGATTAAAGAGATAAATCAATACATTCCCCATCACAACCAAAATCACACAAACTACTCCAATAACAGCTAAACGGAGAATCAAGTTTTTCACATTCAATCCAAGTGCTGTCTCACCATTTGCATTCAATTCTTTAGAGTTGATGGTTTCCAATTTTTCAATTTTTACATTTGCAAAAGTGTGTTTAAATTTCTCAATCAATCCATCAATTTTTCGCTCTAACAAATCATTAGCATCTTTACTTGATGTCAAAATTTTCACACCAACCCCTGCATCGTCAATCATATAGTAGACGGTCAATTTTTTCCACCAATAATCATTCGTTGAATTTTTCAAGGTTGTTTCTGTCGTGTCTAATTCACTGGCAATTTTTTTCAACTCACTGGGTTCTACATCATTGAAAAGATAAGCTCCATTCAAATTCCCATCAATCAATTTCCCATAAAAATCACTATAACCACCAATTTGATGATTCAAAATTGTTTTAGCTGAGTCTTCTGGAGGAGTGATTTTATAGCTAAGATAAGTTGAATAACTTGTTGTATCTTTGACAGTGTTTTTATTCCTAACTGCTTTAATTGTAAATGGTACAGCAATGAGAGCAAATAAAGCGATGAGAGCTAAAATATTTGCTTTTCGTTTTTTGTAAAGATTTGCAAATAAATCAGCTACTGAATAATGTTCAAACATGATTTTTTTCTCCTTTGTTTAGTAGATACTGGTTCTCTTTTGTAAGCATTTTTGCTACAAATATAATCACAAGAACAATTCCCCAGAATTGCATTGTAAATAAATTGAAGAAACTTTCTGAAAAGCTACTTCTAGGCATAAAGAATAGATTATTCAAGATGAGTAAAGACAAGGCAAATAGGATTGTTCTTGAACGATAGGCTACTTGCAGCATGGCTATAAATAGCATACCGAGTAAGAGACTAAGTAGAAAGACTCCTATCATACCATAGTCTGTATACAACTCCATGATATAACTACTTCCGATACCATGTCCTTTTAAATATTCCTTGTTCAAAACAAGATAGGACAAATTGTGGGCATAACTATTACTATCAATAGCTAGCTCCACACTATTGGTTGTATGTTCAAAGGCTTTTCCTCCGAAAATAGCCCCCAAGCTTCCCCTTGCAAAATAATCAAGGACAGGACCAAATGTAAAATTACGGAAATCTCGGTAAGGGAGGCTACTGTTAAATAGAAAACCTCGAGCCAGAACGCCAAAACTGGTTCCTTGTTTATAGATAAAGTCAAGCAAGATATCCCAGAAACCTGTATGGGAAACCTGGACATTATCCCGTACATAATTGAGCACTCCCATTGCTAACATGAGAATAGGAGAACCTACAAAAATCGCTAACTTTTCTTTAAACCCAATCCATTTTCCTTTTTCAGTTTGCTCTCGCATAAAGTAATAAACAAAAGCAAATAAAATACTTAAAATAAAGGGATTTCGTGTCCCAATTGCCAAATGAATAGTATTAGCTGCAATAAAGGAGACAAGCACTGCTGTTGCCTGCAATTTCTTTGGCTTGGTTGCCAAATACATACACATTGCATAGACCGTAAATGTTGATAAGATATAGGTAAAATAGGGCAGTTTACTTTCAAAGTTTGCATAGTAGGCATAGTAGGAAGTCTGCAAGCGATACAGGAGCCGTTCGAATAACCGAATGAAATAGAAAGGATAGGTTAGAAGAAAAACTCCTAGTGATACAAAGCGTAACCGCTTGATATAAACCTCTTTTAGAGAATTTCCTATATTTGCTACTTTTATTTTCTTCCTAGCTATGAAGTAACGAGCCAGAATGCCTCCTATGGTCAAGCCCAGAATCGAAACCATGACAACTATAAAGGCAAAACGATAGGCTATTGGATGATAGGTATCCAAAGCACCATCCCTAAAATAATCAATGGTCGGTCTTGATACCAGAAATACAAAAATGGTTAAATAGAAAATAAAATGGATTAAGTAATACTTGATGTTATTCCAGCAGGCAATTAAGCTACTAACCAGTAAGAACAATAAAGTAGAAAGCAAGCTAACATTGTTATTATTAAACAGATATACAATTCCACTTACTAGCGTCAAAGCATAGCTGACTATGGTCAAACTAAATAACAATCGTTTTCCATCAATCACTTGCTCACCCCCGTTCTAATGTAATTTTTTAGATTTTTCAATATTTTTTAGTAATAAGAATCGATATAAGGAAATATTTATGAATAGAGCCAAAGCACTAATTCTTCTCCCCTTACGGAAAATTGGATTCCTAGAAATAGCAAGGGCATGGCCTTTTAAAAAACGATGAATCTGAGAATAGGCTTCAAACTGTTTATACTGATCATCTAGCAACATCTTATCCAGAATAAAGAAGTTAGCATAGGCCAATCTGAAAAAAGCAACCTCTTTCAAGTCAGAATAGTTTTTCACAACTTCATTGTAAAACTTTTGGTAGATATCAATATAGGCTAAATCCTTCTCTGCATAGGGTTTAGTTGTAATACTATCCCCTCTATGGAAATAGTAATAATAGGGTTTGGTATTAACAACGTACTTTTTAGCCAACTTGATTAAATCAAAATGATAATAAGCATCTTCATAAATCAATCCCTTTGGAAAGGATAGGGCAGTTGCAATCTCTCTCTTGATTAGCTTATTGCAGATTGTTCCAGGTATTTTTTCACCTATGAGGTATTCCCTCAGAAATGTTTGGGAATCACAGACAAAATAATCATCCTGATTGGCTGACTGTGGACTTTCATCATTAGCATAGACATTCATGACACCACAGCTTGAAACATCCGCATCTTCTTGAATTAATTGCTCATATAAGCTCTGAATCATTTCTGGATGGATATAATCATCTGAGTCAATAAAAATCAGATAATCTCCGTGAGCCTGCTTCATTCCATCATTTCGTGCTTGTGACAAACCTTCATTCTTTTTATGAAGCACTGACACCCTATCATCTAGTTCAGCGATTGAATCACACAAGCGACCACTTTCATCCGTTGCTCCATCATCAACAAGAATGATTTCCAGATTTTGATAAGTCTGCTTCTGAATGGAAGCTATCGATTTTTCTAGGTACTGCGCCACATTATAGACTGGCACAATGACACTAATTAATGCAGTTTCCATGCTACTCCTCTAATAGTTTTTCTACTTGTTCGATTTGTTTGGCAATTGTAAATTGTTGAATGAATTGGCTAGCCTCATTGACATCGAAGTTTGAGGTAGAGGTCATGTAGTTCGTAATTGCCTTAGCTGCCTCTTGATTGCTCTCAATGATTTGTCCAAATCGTCCTTCTTGGGATAATTCCTCAGCCCCTCCGACATCCGTAGAGACAAAAGGGATTCCAAGGCTCAAGGATTCCACATAAACACCAGGAAAACCTTCTTGTTTAGACATAGACAAGAGGATCTTCATCTGAGACAAATACTGGTATGGATTTTTTTGATAACCAAGGAAATGCACATAGTCTTCAAGCTCATACTCTTTAACTCGTTTTTTCAGTTCCTCTTCCATATCACCAGCCCCGATAAAATAGAGATGATAGTTTTTCCCCTCTTGGTGCAATAACCGTATCACTTCCACCACACGGTCAGAACCCTTATTTTCCTCAATCCGTCCGATGGTACAGATACTTTGAGGAGCAATCTCGATATCGATCTTCTCTTGAGATTTTTCTAAAATAGTCTTAAAATCATATCCATTGTAGACTGTCTGTAATTTAGAAGCATAATCTGGATAGACTTCCTTGATAGAATTGCTGGTCTTTTTTGAAATTCCTACAATGGTATTCGCAGCATCCAACTGGCGTCTATGTGATTCTCTTTTGGAGCTATCCTTAAGAAATTCTTCGATACTTCCATGAATCCAAGAGATTTTCTTGACTTCTTTTCTTTTAGAGAACAACAGTGGTGGATTCATAATGGTAAAGGAAACTTCAACATCATAGTCATCTTTTACAAGCAAGCGACGAGTCAGCCTTGGAAAATAAATTCTCATTCTCCACAAAAAAGCTCGTAACCATCTAGCTTGGCGATAATCTTGAAGAGATTTTAAAATGCCTACATGCTTGGGAACAGATTCGTATCCCTTGTCAAAGTGCTCCATTTCAAGAATATCAATATCATACTTTTCTGGATCCAGATTTGAAACAATGGTAGACAGAATCTTTTCTGCACCGCCTCCGAGAGAAAAAGACCACATAAAAAATAAGATTTTTTTCTTAGCCACCATATTCTCCCTTGTATTCTGTATAAGACTTATCCATATCAGCGATGACAGCATCATGATGCGGTAGCTGCTTGTCTGCTGGCGGAGGCGTCATATAATCTCCAAAAGCAGTGCTGAGATAAGCATCATAGCCAACTGGAATAGGCATCTCTGTTCCTTCAAATGGCAAGAAAAGATTATCTTCAAAAGATTCGATTAGGTACTTGTTTCTCATGTAGCCAGGACCTGAGCATAGTTCCGTGATTCCATCGCTCTCAGCCAAATCATACTTAGTCATTTCTTTCTCAGCTTTTTTCCAGATGCGATAACGGAGAGATTTTGGAGTCAAACCCAGTAAAATGCGACTTCCCCATTTCATGAGAGCACCATGCTTTTCTGGAATAGTTTGCGCACAAAAGAGTGAATAAATCAAGGCCCAACGAACCTGTTTTTTCCGCTCAGCTGGATCTTTCGGATAATAATCCAAAGGCAAAACATCCAAGGCCAGACCATGTGGCAAATCCAAATCCTGCTGATAAGGCTTGATACAGGTGGTTTCCTTGTCACGAATGGTAATAAAAAGATTACGATCAACAAAATCCTTGTAACTCTTTGACAAGAAATAACGTTCATCTGCATAACGAGGCCATAATTCTGCTAATTTCTCATAATCTTTACGAGGCATAAAAAAGTCTAGGTCGTCGTCCCAAGGAATAAATCCCTTGTTTCGAAGGGTACCAATAGCGCCTCCGCCACAGAGATAACAGAGCAAATCATGTTCTTTACAAAAGGCCACAAAATATTCAGCCATCTCCAGACTACGAGCCTGAATTGCTTTTAAATCAGTCATATTGTTCATTATTCTTTCTATCGTATCGTTTCATTATACCACAAACAAGGGGTGAAAATCTATTGCAGACTGTAAAAAATCAAAGCCTGACTGCTATCCAAATAGCTATCAAACTTTGATTTTTCTGTCTTATACTCTTCGAAAAT
>NZ_VMLO01000018.1:0-22438 GCF_013276735.1 Streptococcus sp. 1559 | reverse complement strand
GCTTTATCACACCTGTTTTAGAACGGTTTAATCAACTTCTCTTTCGAATGGATAGTGGCTTTGCGACCCCAAAATTATACGATTTAATTGAAAAAACAGGGCAATACTACCTCATAAAACTCAAGAAAAATACTGTTCTGAGCCGTCTTGGAGACCTTCCCTCCCTTGCCCACAGGATGAGGACTTAACCATCTTGCCCCACTCCGCCTACTCAGAAACTCTCTATCAAGCAGGATCTTGGTCGCACAAGCGTCGTGTCTGCCAGTTCTCTGAACGAAAAGAAGGGAACTTGTTCTACGATGTTATTTCTCTCGTTACAAATATGACGAGTGGAACAAGCCAAGACCAGTTTCAGCTTTATCGTGGACGTGGTCAAGCCGAGAATTTCATCAAGGAGATGAAGGAGGGATTTTTTGGTGATAAAACGGATAGTTCAGCCTTAATCAAAAACGAAGTTCGTATGATGATGAGCTGTATCGCCTACAATCTCTATCTTTTTCTCAAACATCTAGCTGGAGGTGACTTCCAAACTTTAACAATCAAACGCTTCCGCCATCTTTTTCTTCACGTGGTAGGAAAATGTGTTCGAACAGGACGCAAGCAGCTCCTCAAATTGTCTAGTCTCTATGCCTATTCCGAATTGTTTTCAGCACTTTATTCTAGGATTAGAAAAGTCAACCTAAATCTTCCTGTTCCTTATGAACCACCTAGAAGAAAAGCGTCGTTAATGATGCATTAAATAACAGTCGAGATGAAAAAATCGTGTGACGCACCAAGGGAGGAGTATGCCCTTTTGAGGAAATCTAGCGAGGAAAAACGATACTGGAACAGCAGAAAGTAAAACTGGCCTCATGAGGAGGAAGAAAGTGGCTCATGAGGTCAGGGGTTTTGTAAGTTACATCTAGTTGAGAGAGGTATGAATGATTTGGGGGAAATCCTAATTTTTTTCTCACTGTTTTAATCCCTTTATTTATGGTAAAATAAGACTATTAAGTTTAAAGAGGATTCCCTATGAAATTACAAAAACCAAAAGGAACGCAGGATATTTTACCTGCTGAATCTGCCAAATGGCAGTACGTTGAGGGCTTTGCCCGTGAGATTTTCAAGCGCTATAATTATGCAGAAGTGCGCACGCCTATTTTTGAGCACTACGAAGTCATCAGTCGCTCTGTCGGAGATACAACGGATATCGTAACCAAGGAAATGTACGACTTCTATGACAAGGGTGACCGCCATATTACTCTCCGTCCAGAAGGAACTGCGCCCGTTGTCCGTTCCTATGTGGAAAATAGACTTTTCGCCCCAGAAGTGCAAAAGCCAAGTAAGTTCTACTACATGGGACCTATGTTCCGTTACGAGCGTCCACAGGCAGGGCGTTTGCGCCAATTCCACCAGATTGGTGTTGAGTGTTTTGGTTCTAGCAATCCAGCTACCGATGTGGAAACCATCGCGATGGCGGCCCATTTCTTGAAAGAAATCGGTATCCAAGGTGTCAAATTACATCTTAACACTCTTGGAAATCCTGAGAGCCGTGCAGCCTACCGTCAAGCCTTGATTGACTATTTGACACCGCTCAAGGAGATCTTGTCTAAGGATAGCCAGCGTCGTTTGGAGGAAAATCCTCTTCGTGTCTTGGACTCTAAGGAAAAAGAAGACAAGGTAGCAGTAGAGAATGCGCCTTCTATCTTGGATTTCCTTGATGAAGAAAGTCAAGCTCATTTTGATGCTGTACGTCAGATGTTGGAAAATCTTGGAGTAGACTACATCATTGATACCAATATGGTGCGTGGTCTGGACTACTACAACCACACCATTTTCGAGTTCATCACAGAGATTGAGGGCAATGACCTGACAGTCTGTGCGGGTGGTCGTTACGATGGTTTGGTTTCTTACTTTGGAGGCCCGGAAACTGCTGGATTTGGATTTGGACTTGGTGTAGAGCGCCTGCTTCTCATCCTTGAAAAGCAAGGTGTGACTCTCCCTATCGAAAACGCCCTAGATGTCTATATCGCAGTTTTGGGTGAAGGAGCAAATGTCAAGGCCTTGGAATTGGTACAGGCTCTTCGCCAACAAGGTTTCAAAGCAGAGCGTGATTACCTCAACCGTAAGCTCAAAGCTCAATTCAAGTCAGCCGATGTCTTTGTGGCTAAAACCCTCATCACCCTAGGAGAGAGTGAAGTCGAAAGCGGACAAGTGACGGTCAAGAATAACCAAACCCGAGAAGAAGTCCAAGTGTCACTTGAGACAATCAGCCAAAACTTCTCAGAAATCTTTGAAAAACTAGGATTTTAATAACAGAAAAACTGGTCAGAAACCTACTCCTGACCTTTTTCTTTTGCAAAATGACAAAAATCATAAACTTTTTGACAAATATGCTTGTCAAAAAGAAAAAGATGTGTTACAATATAATCAAGTTAAGAGAAAAGGAGCAGGGAACGATTATGTGGGCATTAGGATTTGTACCTCTTGTGATTATGTTTTATCTCTATCATACCCAAAGGGTCAAGAAATTAGAGAATAAAATCAAAAGAATTGAGCAAAAACAGAAAGGAAATAAAGAAATGTCAAGATTATTAAAAGAATTGATTGGGAAAACACCGACAATCGTTGGACAAGTTTTTGGAACAGATAACTGGGAAGTTGTGGATGTTGATGAGGAATGGGTCAAGCTACGTCGTGTTAATAAAAAAGGAAAAGAAAAATTCAAACTACAACGCATTGAGGATATCCAAACTGTTGAATTTGACGGAAAGTAGGTGTGTGACATGCAACTAAAAAATCGTCTAAAAGAGCTTCGAGCTCGCGATGGTCTCAATCAAACCGACCTAGCCAAGCTGGCAGGGGTTTCCAGACAGACCATTAGCCTACTAGAACGGGATGAGTACACCCCGTCCATTATCATTGCCCTGAAAATATCTCAAATTTTCAACGAAACAGTCGAATCGGTATTTCGCTTGGAGGAGGACGAGTGATGAACAAGTATAAAGTGATTTATTATGTAGTTGCCATAGCTCTATTAGTCAGCCTATGTCTACTAATTGGAACAAATCTAGGATGGTTTGATCTCTATTACAGCGACCAATTTATCTGGGCCTACTTTGCTCTTATCCCAGTCGTTGACTGGATTGAAAAGAAATCCAAAAATCTAGCAAGTAAATAAGGAGAATGAATATGGAAAAGAAAAAGAAACGTGGATTGTTATTATTTTTGATGTCTATTGTCTTGGGAGCTTTCTTTGGCATTTTTGTAGGGATGTTTAAGGCACTTGCTGAATCTCACGGAATTATGTTAGATGTAAAAATCTTGATACCATGGATATCAGCTATTTGTTTAGTATTAGGTTTCATTAGCATTCTTTTGACATTCAATTTCCTAAAGAAAAGCAGAAAGTTTCATTCCTTGTATCAAGAGGAAATGGATGATGATCTGAATGAAACCTATTATGTGCAAATGTATCGGAATCTCGAGTTTGGAACCACTGCTTTTAATATTGCAAGTGTAGCGATTTTATTGGCTCTTTTCATCTCAGGTAGTGAAGTGATTGTACCAAATAGAAGCAATCTAACCTTATCTCTTTCTTTTTTGGGATTAGTGCTGATTCTCAGTGTTCAAAAATATCTTTTTAAGACCATTGCGATTGTTCGTCAGTTTGATTTGGCATTTTTCTCAACACCAAAGGATGTCTTAGAGTATGTAAATTCTTATGATGAAGGGGAGCGTCAGGCTAATTTGGAACAGAGTTTTCGGATTTTATTCCAATTAAATCAGTATGTCTTACCAGTCTTATATGTTTTTCTTTTTATCATTTCTTTCTTGACAGGAGAGATTCAGTTACTAGCCTTCTTGCTTGTAGGAGCTATCCATATTTATATCAATGTGATGCAGTTACCTATGGTAAAACGCTATTTCAAATAAAGGAGTTTCTATGATTCGTGTTGAAAATGTAAGTAAAAGTTTTGGGAGCAAAAAAGCTCTTCATCAGATTTCTTTTGAGATTAAGGAGGGTGAAATCTTTGGTTTTCTGGGACCTTCTGGCTCAGGTAAAACAACCATGATCAATGTCTTAACAGGACAGTTGGCTGCAGATCAAGGTAAAACAGTTTTGCTAGGCAAGAATTCTCAAGATTTAACCTCAAATGATTTGGAACAAATTGGTATTGTGAGTGATGGCAGTAGTTTTTATGAAAAGATGAGTCTTTATAAAAATCTTCTCATCTATGCTAAGTTATATGGCCTCAAGGCAGATAGAGTAGTTCAGGTGCTTCAACAGGTTGGATTGGCAGATGCTAAAGATATTATCGCAGAAAAACTATCTACAGGAATGAAACAACGAATGTTCTTGGCTCGTGCCCTTCTTAATGCACCTAAGATTCTCTTCCTTGATGAGCCAACCAGTGACTTAGACCCTACAACATCTAAGATGATTCATACCCTACTTCAAGAATTAAAGCATGCGGGGACAACTATCTTTCTGACCACGCATGATATGAATGAAGCAACTCTGCTTTGTGATCGCTTATCTCTTTTAAATAAGGGTAATTTAATAGAGTATGGAAGTCCGCAAGATATTATCCAGAAGTACCATGTGGATAAGAAAGTACGTGTAGCTTATAAAGATGGACGAGAACAGATAGTTCCATTTGAAGAATTGCCACATTTAGACACGACAGATTTGATGGTGGTTCACTCTTGTGAGCCAACTCTAGAAGAAATCTTTATCAGATTGACAGGAGAAAAGTTAGATGTTTAGAAAATTAAATGCCCTACTATGGTTAAGAGTGCAAGTTCTTATTAGCAATTCAACTTTGTTAGCGACTTTATTGATGCCTTTTGGTATTGCTGTTTTATATAATGAATTTTTAAATAAGAATGGACAATTGAGCCTATTTTTACTATCTGCTAGCTTGACGATGGTCTTGAGCATGGGAAGTGGTTATATGGTATCGATTATGATGGCAGAAGATAAGGAAAAACGAAATCTTAAATCACTCCTCCTAAGTGGTGTGACAGCAACAGAATATACTTTCAGTATGCTCGTTCTCCCTATTCTGATAATGTTACTTGCTATGATTGTGCTTCCCATCTATCTTAAAGTAGATCTATCAGGTTATTTATTTGCCTACGTTATCTATTTGCTCCTAGCAACTATTAGTATTATTTTTCTCAACCTTCTAATCGGTGCGGTGTCAGATACTCAATCTAAAGCGCAAGTTTATAGTATCTTCCCTATGTTAATTGTCTCTTTTTTACCTATGATTGCTTCTCAAAATGATACGGTTCAAAAAGTGTTGGATTACTCGTTCGTTGGTCCTATTGTAAATCTTTTAAATAAAAAAGGTGGAGAAATATCTTTTTCTAACATCGGTATGTTACTTGCCTGGGTACTTGTATTAGGAATAGCGAACCTCTTTGTATTGAAAAATAGCTATAAAGCAAGATAGGAGATCTATATGAAATTACTTAAAAACCTGGGCTGGTTTTTTCTAGCCATTCTATCCTTTTTATTCATCTATGGCTTCATTCAGGTACTCGCGACTACGTCGCTTGCCTTAGGCGCTTCACCCTATGCTGTGACCTTGCTCTATGTGGCCTTGGCTGGAGTTTATGTGTACGGTATTTACAAATGGTATCAGAAAGGTCCTGTTCGTATTGAGAAGAGTGGCTTCAACCGATTTATTTGGCTTCCTGCCTTGGTTTGGTTCTTATCTCTTGTTGTCCAGTTTTTCTTGCCAAATGATCCTTCAGTAAATCAGCAAATAGCGATAGACTTGACCTTGTCTCAACCACTTTTCTCATTCTTTGCGGTCGTTATTTTTGCTCCTTTGACGGAAGAACTTATCTTTAGAGGGATGTTAGCACGCTACCTCTTTCCTAAGCAGGACAATAGTAAACAAACTCTGATTTTTCTTCTGGTATCGAGTGTTTTGTTTGCCTTGATTCATTTCCCAGGTGATGTGCAACAATTTTTTGTCTATTTTAGCCTTGGTTTTAGTTTGGGCTTGGCTTATATTAGCAGAAAAGGTCTGGTCTACAGTATTTCTCTTCACGCTTTGAATAATTTAGTCGGCTTTTTGATGATTCTCATGCTATAATAGAGTCAGGAGGTCACATGAAACGAGTAATTTTATTAGCAGTGATTCAAGCAGTCGTTCTATTTTTCATCATTGGGGCGCTAGCTTATGCCTTCAAAGGCGATTTCTTCTATAACTATCTAGCAGTTGTCTTTGCCCCTATTGCAGGTGTCTTGCGTTTTGGGACAGCTTACATAACGGAAATTGTCTTGCCTCGAAAGGCAGCTGAAATTGCTGAAAAGCGTAAAGCAGGCAACAATTCAAAATAAAAGAGTCCGGTGAAGTTCATCGGATTTTTTGTATGGGCGTTAATTTTTAGGGACTTTACCTGATTTTTAAAGACTGGCAAACTTTTCTGCTGATTTTCATGAAGAGCCTGCGCTTTTATGGTAAAATAGTAACAGAATAAAAGAGGAGAGAAAACATGAAACGTAGTATGTATGCTGGTCGTGTTCGTGAGGAACACATCGGACAAGAAATAACCTTGAAAGGATGGGTTGGCCGTCGTCGTGACCTTGGTGGTTTGATCTTTATTGACCTTCGTGACCGTGAAGGAATCATGCAGTTGGTTATCAATCCTGAAAAAGTATCTGCCGAGGTTATGGCAACAGCTGAAAGCCTTCGTAGCGAATTTGTTATCGAGGTGACTGGACAGGTCGCTGCGCGTGAGCAAGCCAATGATAAGTTGCCAACTGGTGCGGTTGAGTTAAATGTAACAGCTCTGATAGTGCTCAATACAGCAAAAACAACACCATTTGAGATTAAGGATGGGATTGAGGCCAATGACGATACGCGTTTGCGTTACCGTTACCTTGACCTTCGTCGTCCAGAAATGTTGGAAAATCTTAAACTTCGTGCTAAGGTGACCCATTCTATCCGCAACTACTTGGATGAGTTGGAGTTTATCGACGTGGAGACACCATTCCTTTCTAAGTCAACGCCAGAAGGGGCGCGTGACTATTTAGTGCCGTCTCGTGTTAATAAAGGGCATTTTTACGCTCTTCCTCAAAGTCCACAAATCACTAAGCAATTGTTGATGAATGCTGGTTTTGACCGTTACTACCAAATCGTCAAATGTTTCCGTGATGAGGACTTGCGTGGAGATCGTCAACCTGAGTTTACCCAGGTCGACTTGGAAACATCTTTCCTTACGGAGCAAGAAATCCAAGATATTACAGAAGGTTTGATTGCGCGCGTGATGAAAGAGACTAAAGGCATCGAAGTCACTCTGCCTTTCCCACGTATGAAGTATGATGACGCTATGGCTCGTTACGGTTCTGACAAGCCTGATACTCGTTTTGACATGTTGCTTCAGGACTTGACAGAAGTAGTCAAAGGTGTAGACTTTAAAGTCTTTTCAGAAGCACCTGCTGTAAAAGCCATTGTGGTCAAAGGAGCTGCGGACAACTATTCACGTAAAGACATCGACAAGATGACAGAAGTAGCCAAACAGTATGGTGCCAAAGGTCTTGCTTGGGTTAAGGTTGTTGATGGAGAATTAAATGGACCAGTTGCTAAGTTCTTGACTAACATCCAAGCAGAATTGACAGCAGCACTTGCGCTTGAAGATAAGGACTTGGTTCTCTTTGTGGCAGATACGCTTGAAGTGGCTAATGCAACGCTTGGTGCCCTTCGTGGACGTATTGCCAAAGAGCTTGGTTTGATTGATAGCGATAAATTCAACTTCCTTTGGGTGGTTGACTGGCCAATGTTTGAATGGTCTGAAGAAGAAGGCCGCTACATGAGCGCCCACCATCCATTCACACTTCCACAGGAAGAAACAGCTCACGAATTAGAAGGTGATTTGGCTAAGGTTCGTGCCATTGCTTACGATATCGTCTTGAACGGTTATGAGCTTGGTGGTGGTAGCCTTCGTATCAACCAAAAAGACCTTCAAGAACGTATGTTCAAGGCTCTTGGTTTCTCAGCCGAAGAAGCAAATGACCAGTTTGGCTTCCTTCTTGAAGCCATGGACTATGGTTTCCCACCACACGGTGGTTTGGCTATCGGGCTTGACCGCTTTGTCATGCTCTTAGCTGGAGAAGAAAATATCCGTGAAGTTATTGCCTTCCCTAAGAACAATAAAGCAACTGACCCAATGACACAAGCTCCATCAACAGTCGCTCTCAAACAACTAGAGGAACTCAGCTTACAAGTAGAAGAAGATGAAACAAGCAAAACGAATTAAGCGGTGGCGCTATTATCTGCGCCGCTTTGCTTATCAGATAAAAATTTTACGTGTCTTACAAAGTATCTCTCGAGAAAAGTATGATGAGAAGATTTCGGCCTCTCTGGTCTATGGTTTTTTATCAGCAGTGGCGGTCAATTTCTTTTTCCAACCAGGGCATGTGTATTCGAGTGGTGCGACAGGTCTGGCACAGATTATCTCTGCTTTGAGTAATCACTGGTTTGGTTTTCATATTCCGATTTCGCTAACCTTCTACGCCATTAACTTCCCTTTGATGGTCTTAGCTTGGTATCAGATTGGCCATAAGTTCACCGTCTTTACCTTTATCACGGTATCTATGAGTTCCTTCTTTATCCAGTTTGTCCCTGTGGCAACCTTGACGGAGGATCCCATTATCAATGCCCTTTTTGGGGGTGTTGTCATGGGCTTGGGGATTGGTTTTGCTCTTCGAAACAATATCTCCAGTGGTGGAACGGATATCGTCAGTCTGACCATTCGTAAGAAAACGGGTAAGAACGTTGGTAGTATTTCTTTCTTGGTAAATGGGACTATCATGCTGATAGCTGGTTTGACCTTTGGTTGGAAATACGCTCTTTACTCTATGATTACCATCTTTGTCTCTAGCCGTGTGACAGACGCCGTCTTTACCAAGCAAAAACGTATGCAGGCTATGATTGTGACCAATCATCCAGACAAGGTAATTGAAAAAATCCATAAAAAATTGCACCGCGGAGCAACCATGATCCACGATGCAGAAGGAACCTATAATCACGAGAGAAAGGCAGTTCTAATCACTGTCATTACACGTGCAGAGTTTAATGAATTTAAACAGATTATGACACAAGTGGATCCAAGCGCCTTTGTCTCTGTCTCGGAAAATGTTCATATTCTAGGAAGGTTTGTTGAGATAGATAATTAGTGACCAAAAAAACCAGCGTGAGCTGGTTTTTATTTTTCTATAATTTTATGGGCAATCAACTGGCGGTAACAAATTTGTTTATTGCTTTTAGCATCGTTGATAATCTGAAGAATCGTTTCAAATGATGTTTGACCAAGTTCTAGGCTATTGATATCGACATAGGCTGCCAAGTTGAGCTTGGGATTAACCGAGTCAAAGCTGAGAACAGGGACATCCAGCTGGTGTTTGGCAATATAGTTACAAACACCTTCAGCTAGGAGGCTATCGGTTGTGATGATAGCATCAATTTGTGGATCGTGCTTGAATAATCGCTTGCTAAATTTATAGCCCTTTTCTTCCAGAAACTCGTCGGCAAAGTAGATGCGATTGTTGTCAGTGGTAAGTTTGTAATGCTTAAGCGCCTGTTCATAGCCTGTTAAACGGTCTTTGGTCACGAAGAGCTTTTTGCTTCCTCCGATAAAAGCAATACGATTGCAGCCTTTTTTGATGAAATATTCGGTTGCATCAAAACCAGCTTGAACATTGTCGTTGTCTACAAGTGGGATGAAAGGAGATAGAGATTTACCTAAGATAAGGAAGGGGAACTGTTCTTCTGCTACGAGTTTTACGAGAGGGTCTTCTTCTTGGGCATAGAGAAAGATTAGCCCATCTACACGCTTGCCGTAGACCATTTGTGAAATAGCGTTGAGGCGCTCCTTCTCATCTTTCCCTGTTGCTATCTGAATGGCATAGTGGTTTTCAGATGCGACTTGAGAGATGCCACGTAGAACCGATGGAAAGAAAGGATTCTGGTAGAAGGCGTCTGAGTCATCAGGAAGAACCAAACCAATCACCTGAGTGTAGCTGCTTACCAAGCTACGAGCGTTGAGGTTGGGGTGGTAGTTGAGCTCCTTCATAGCCTTGCGAACGCGTTTTTTTGTTTCGTCGCTAATGGTTGATTTATTTTGAATAACACGGGTTACGGTTGAAGGCGAAACACCAGCAGCCTTGGCCACGTCTTTAATCGTAACGGGCATAAAAATCTCCTATTTATGGTAATTTGGATCACGGAAATGTGTTTTATAAAAGATAGTGACCAGATACAGAACAAAAAGAATATTTTGTACAGTAATCAGGGTTGTCATATTTTGGCCAAATAATCCCAAAATAAGTGTAATCAGAGTCGGCAATCCTAAACAGTTCAAGATAAAGTGATAGCACTCTTTAAAGGTTCTAAATGAAAAGAGGCGTGATTTCTTAGTGATATAAAGGAGAAGACTAGCTCCTAGAGAGACGATAAAGAAATTCAAACCAAAGAGGAAGCTGGCACCGAGAACTAGGAAGAGACTGATATAGACACGATTTTGTTGGTACCAGTCTTTAGAAATTGCTTGGGTCAAGCTGTCTTTGCTTTTGAAACTCTCAGTCTGAATGGCTCGGTAAGAGATGCGGGTCAGTTCCTTGCTTTCCTTGCTGATGACTAGCTCATTTGTATCGAAATGCAGTTGCAAGTCCTTCGGGAACTCCTTACCTGGGCTTGGACCAATCACAACAGAAGGCGCTTGACTAGCTGTTCCTGTATAAATTAATGTGCCATCGACAATTGTAGCATGTTCAGAGAGATCCTGGACAACCTTATCTGTCAATGGTTCATAGACATTATCGATAAAGGTTTCTAGCGGATAAGTCTCCTGGGAGCTGTTTTGAATGGCAATGGGTACCATCGACAAGCTGATAAGGAAGATACTGGTAAAGAGTAGTTGAAACCAGTTGAGCCCGAAACGTTTGGACAGGGGCTTACGAAATCCCCAAATACTTGAAAAATAGGAAAATGGATATGGAAGCATAGGTATCTTTCTAAAAGGTGTTTTCTATATGAGTATTATTATATAGAGAAATTCGCTTTATTTCAAGTCTAGGAGAAAAATTGCTTGTTGTAAGGACATTACTTACAGTAACAATCGTTAATACTTAATGAAAATCACAGAGCAAACTAGGAAGCTAACCACAGGTTGCTCAAAACANNGCTGACGTGGTTTGAAGAGGTTTTCGAAGAGTATAAAATGAAAAAGGGTGGCGGGGATAAATTATCCCTTGTCGCCACCACTTGTAAGTCCTGAAACAAAGTTCTTTTGTAGGAAGAAGAAGAGAATACAGATTGGAAGGGCGATGAGGATAGCACCTGCTGAGAAGTAGGCAATCTTCATGTTTTTCGCATTGTTAACGAAGGTTTGGAGACCTACGGCAACAGTAAAGTATTCTTTCTCACGAAGCAAGAAACTAGAGAGGATGTAGTCCCCGAAAGGTCCCATGAAGGCCCAGAGAGCTTGTACGGCAACCATTGGGCGAACAAGTGGAAGAACAATTTGCCAGAAGCGGCGGAAGTGTCCTGCACCGTCTAGTTTTGCAGATTCGTCTAAAGACATTGGCACTGTATCGAAGTAGCCTTTCATGAGCCAAGTATTCATCGGGATACCACCACCAACGTAGAGGAAGATGAGGAACCAGCTGTGGTTAAGGGCGTTCAACATAAGCGCCATAACGAAGAAGGCTGTCAAAGCGGCCATAGTTGGCACCATTTGGATGATCAAGAAGAAGACCAAACTTTGTTTACGAGCCAAGAAGTTGTAACGGCTGTAGGCATAACCAGCAAGTACGATGATACTTGTTTGAACAGCCATGGTAATCAAGGCAATGATCAAGGTGTTGAGGTACCAAGTACCGTACAAGGTTTCAGTGAAGAGGCCTTGGAAGTTAGCAAAACTAAAGTCGACGTTGCTGTCTAGTTTAAAGGCTACTACGTTACCAGTCTTGAAGGCTGACATAATGGTAATCAAAAGTGGATAGATAATGACAATTGATAGACCAATCAGGTAAAGGTATGTAAGGCTTTGAGTCAGTCTACGTTTGAGTTTAATTGAGTTATTCATCTTAGACGTCCTCCATATCAAATGCGTGTAGTTTCTTGAATGCGATCATAGAGATTGAGATGACAATGATAGAGATAATCAAGGTGACAGCTGCCGCCATTGAGTATTGAGGAGATGTACCTGTTGTCAAACGGTAAATCCATGAAATCAAGATATCGGTTGAACCAGCTCCACCACCGACACTACCAGGTCCTCCAGCGTTGAAGAGGTACATGATAGAGAAGTTGTTAAAGTTGAAGGTGTATTGGCTAATCAAAGTAGGTGCCGCAACAGCCAAGATCATTGGGAAAGTGATGTTGCGGAATTTTTGCCAAGCATTGGCACCGTCAATATAAGCTGCTTCGTAAAGGTCGTTAGGAATAGATTGCAAGATACCCAAGGTCAGAACGTAGATGTATGGGAATCCAAGCCAACCTTGCATCATAATCAAGGCAATCTTAGTCCAAGTTGGGTCTGTTTTCCAGGGAATAAGAGCGCCATCAAGGAAAGGAAGGAATTTAGCCAAGATTGGCAATACTTGGGTGTTGATAGCTCCGACACTATCGTTAAACATGTTTGAGAATGTCAAGATAGTGATGAAGGCTGGGACAGCCCAAGGAAGAAGGAAAATAACACCAAAGATACGTTTTCCTTTGATAAATGGTTGGTTAGCAATGATAGCTGTGAAGATACCAATCACAATCTGTAAAGTTGAGGCTGCCAAAGCCCAGATGATGGTCCAAGAAAGAACAGAACCAAAGGCAGAACGGAAGGTACTCAAACTCCAGATATTACTAAAGTTTGTCAAACCAACCCAGTCCAACAATTTGTTTGGTGGTAAGTGTTGGAAGTCATAGTTGGTAAAGGCGATCATCAAGGTTACGATAACTGGGAAGATAATCGCGAAGGTCATGGCAACATAAGATGGAATAATCAAGAGATAAGGGAAACCATTTTCATAAATCCCTTTGATCATGTCTTTGAGGGTACGTGGAACTGGAATTCCATTGTTAATGCGTTTTGCAATCGTATATGCATCTTTGATATTTGAGAAATAAAAGAGTACATAAACGACTACAAAGATTAAATGGAAGGCACCACGAATCAGCATAAAGAGGGAATTATCACGACCGGGCTTGTCACCAAGAGTGATGAGATTGCTCAATTCAGGTGCTGCAAGTGCTAGGAAATAAAGGACAAATACGATGGTTACACCAAGGAAGATAAAACCTTTGGCTTTTTGTTTATTGTAAATCTGTCCTAACCCAGGAATGATAGACAGCAGGGCTGCTTTACTAGGTTGTTGCTTTTCCATAATAACTCCTTTCATAGGATACTACTTTTTTATAAGAAAGCTAAATTATTTGTGTCTCTATTGATAAATTCAAAGGGGGATTTGAATTCCACCCCCCTTGAACAAATTTTTTATTCACCAAATTTTTGTTTGATTGTTTCTTTGATCAATGTTACAGCGTCGTTAGCAGCTGTTTTAGCATCTTTTTGACCACTTACAGTATCAAAGAGCATGTTAGCAGCTGGTTCCCAAACTGCAGACATTTGAGAGATGTTTGGAATTGGTTGAGCGTTCTTGAATTGTTTGATAACAGCTGTTGTCAACTCATCGTTTTTACCTTCAGCGTATGAACGAGCTTCAGTATTAGCTGGGATTTCGTTAGTTGCATCGTAGAAAGCTTTTTGTTGTTCAGTTGAAACAAGGAAGTCTACAAATTTCTGTGCGCCTTCAAGGTTCTTAGTACTTGAAGGAATGATCCAAGCTTTACCACCACCGAATGCAGCATATTCTTTTCCATTTGGAAGAGTTGGGATAGTCGCAACACCGTAGTTTACTTTAGCATCTTTGAGGGCTTGAGCTTTCCAAGGCCCATCAATGATAGCAGCTGTTTTACCTTCTTGGAATTGAGTTTGGATTAGGTTTCCAGCAGCTGTACCATCTTGCATACCTTTAGGCCATTTTTCGTACCAAGATTTAGCGTAGTTGATACCTGCGATAGAACCGTCGTTTGCAAGACCGATGTCTTTAGGGTCTTTACCGTTTTGTCCGAATACGTAAGCGCCGTTACCAGCAAGAAGTCCGTATGCATAGTAGAAGTTTGTCCAGTCAGCTAGGAAGGCAGAAGTTTTTCCATCTTCTCCAGCGAAGGCATATTTGCTATCTTTAGCAAGGTTTTCCAAGTCAGCAAATGTTTTGGGAGCGTCTTTTACCAAGTCTTTGTTGTAGTACATAACAAGTGACTCGATAACGGCAGGAGCACCGTAAACTTTACCGTCAGCAGCGGTTACAAGAGATTTAGTTGTATCTTCTGTTTTAGCACCATCGCTCAATTTCACTTCTGAAAGTTGTCCGTCAGAACCAAGGCTACCCACACGGTCGTATGGAGCCATCATAACGTCAGCAGCTTGACCAGATTGGTTGTCAAGAGAAAGTTTGTCAAGCCCACCAAGTTGGTCACCAGATTTGATGTTAACTGTTGTGCCTGATTGCTCTTTATAAGCTTTAGCAACTGTTTCAGCATAAGCTTTGTATTGGTCCTCAACGTAAAGAGTGATTTCTTTCGCTTCAGATGAACCAGACTCAGCAGGCTTATCAGCAGTTTTGCTTCCGCAAGCTACCAAGAGCAAGCTAGCAAGTGTAGCAGTTCCAAGCACCGCAGCGCTCTTCATGAATTTAGATGACATAGTGTATTCCTCCTAAAGAATAACAAGTTTTATTGATAAGGAAACGCAAACGTTTTCCTTTATGAACTTAGTATAGCACAAATAGAAAACGGTTGCAAGTGTTTTTGACAAAAATTTTAAAAAATTTTTAAGCTTGATTTGATAGCATGATTTTGCTTTTTAATAGAAGAAAAGTGTGAAATAGATAAGAATACAGTATTTTTAATAAAAAATAGATGTAATCTATCTAAAGAGGGAAATCAGGAGGGGCTACCTCCCTGTTTCTAATTCCTATCTATTTTCTATGGATCTTTGTGCCCCCTTGCATCTAAATTCAAGTTTTCTAGGGGAGGATTTGCACTTTGTAGACTGTCCCGTGAGAGTCAAACTTTAGGATTAGATAGTTTTAATACTCTTCGAAAATCAAATTCAAACCGCGTCAACGTCGCCTTGCCGTACTCAAGTACAGCCTGCGGCTAGTTTCCTAGTTTGCTCTTTGATTTTCATTGAGTATAAGTTATCTTTGCTAAAATGGGTTAGTCTCCTTAAAAATAATCAAAAAAGTTTTTTAAAAACGCTTGCAATTATGCTTGAAAAGGAGTATACTTATAAGTAGCGCAAACGTTTGCGTCTGCAAAAATACGCAACGTTCCATTATTTTAACACACGAGGTGCTATTATGAAAAAACGTCAAAGTGGTGTGTTGATGCACATCTCTTCTCTTCCAGGAGCTTACGGAATCGGATCATTTGGTCAAAGTGCTTACGACTTCGTTGATTTCTTGGTTTGCACAAAACAACGTTACTGGCAAATCCTTCCATTAGGAACAACTAGTTACGGGGATTCTCCTTACCAATCTTTCTCAGCCTTCGCAGGAAACACTCATTTTATCGATTTAGATATCTTGGTGGAGCAAGGTTTGTTGGAAGCAAGTGACCTTGAAGGAGTTGACTTTGGTAGCGATGCGTCTGAAGTTGATTATGCGAAAATCTACTATGCACGTCGTCCTCTTTTAGAAAAAGCGGTAAAACGTTTCTTGGAAGTAGGAGATGTTAAAGATTTTGAGAAATTTGCTCAAGACAACCAATCATGGCTTGAGCTCTTTGCTGAGTATATGGCTATCAAAGAGCATTTTGACAATCTTGCTTGGACTGAATGGCCAGATGCAGATGTTCGTGCTCGTAAAGCTTCAGCACTTGAAAGCTACCGTGAGCAATTGGCAGACAAGTTGGTTTACCACCGTGTGACTCAATACTTCTTCTTCCAACAATGGTTGAAATTGAAAGCTTACGCTAACGACAACCACATCGAAATCGTTGGGGACATGCCAATCTACGTAGCGGAAGATTCAAGCGATATGTGGGCAAATCCGCATCTCTTCAAAACAGATGTCAACGGTAAGGCAACTTGCATCGCAGGATGTCCACCAGATGAGTTCTCTGCAACTGGTCAGCTTTGGGGTAACCCAATCTATGACTGGGAAGCAATGGACAAAGATGGTTACAAATGGTGGATTGAACGCTTGCGTGAAAGCTTCAAAATCTACGATATCGTTCGTATTGACCACTTCCGTGGTTTCGAATCTTACTGGGAAATCCCTGCTGGTTCCGATACAGCAGCACCTGGTGAGTGGGTGAAAGGTCCGGGCTACAAGCTTTTTGCAGCCGTTAAGGAAGAACTTGGTGAGCTAAACATCATCGCAGAAGACCTTGGCTTCATGACAGATGAAGTTATTGAGTTGCGTGAACGTACTGGCTTCCCAGGAATGAAGATTCTTCAATTTGCCTTCAACCCAGAAGACGAAAGTATCGATAGCCCACACTTGGCACCTGCTAACTCAGTTATGTACACAGGAACTCACGATAACAATACGGTTCTTGGTTGGTACCGTAACGAGATTGATGATGCGACTCGTGAGTACATGGCTCGTTACACGAACCGTAAAGAATACGAAACAGTGCCACATGCTATGCTTCGTACAGTCTTTTCATCAGTTAGCTTCATGGCAATTGCAACTATGCAAGATTTGCTAGAATTGGATGAGGCGGCTCGTATGAACTTCCCATCTACCCTTGGTGGAAACTGGTCTTGGCGTATGACTGAAGAGCAATTGACACCAGCTGTTGAGGAAGGTTTGCTTGACTTAACAACAATCTATCGCCGAATCAATGAAAATTTGGTAGAATTAAAGAAATAATACAATATCAGGAGACATCTTAAACATGTTATCACTACAAGAATTTGTACAAAATCGTTACAATAAAACCATTGCAGAATGTAGCAATGAAGAGCTTTACCTTGCCCTTCTTAACTACAGCAAGCTTGCAAGTAGCCAAAAACCAGTTAACACTGGTAAGAAAAAAGTTTACTACATCTCAGCTGAGTTCTTGATTGGTAAACTCTTGTCAAACAACTTGATTAACCTTGGTCTTTACGACGATGTCAAAAAAGAACTTGCAGCTGCAGGTAAAGACTTGATCGAAGTTGAAGAAGTTGAATTGGAACCATCTCTTGGTAATGGTGGTTTGGGACGTTTGGCTGCCTGCTTTATCGACTCAATTGCGACTCTTGGTTTGAATGGTGACGGTGTTGGTCTGAACTACCACTTTGGTCTTTTCCAACAAGTTCTTAAAAACAACCAACAAGAAACAATTCCAAATGCATGGTTGACAGAGCAAAACTGGTTGGTTCGCTCAAGCCGTAGCTACCAAGTACCATTTGCAGACTTTACTTTGACATCAACTCTTTATGATATTGATGTTCCTGGTTACAAGACAGAAACGAAGAACCGCTTGCGTTTGTTTGACTTGGATTCAGTTGATTCTTCTATTATTAAAGATGGTATCAACTTTGACAAGACAGATATCGCTCGCAACTTGACTCTCTTCCTTTACCCAGATGATAGTGACCGTCAAGGTGAATTGCTCCGTATCTTCCAACAATACTTCATGGTTTCAAACGGTGCGCAATTGATTATCGACGAAGCAATCGAAAAAGGAAGCAACTTGCATGACCTTGCTGACTACGCAGTTGTGCAAATCAACGATACTCACCCATCAATGGTGATTCCTGAATTGATCCGTCTTTTGACTGCACGTGGTATCGAGCTTGACGAAGCAATCTCAATCGTTCGTAGCATGACTGCCTACACTAACCACACAATCCTTGCTGAAGCCCTTGAAAAATGGCCTCTTGAATTCTTGCAAGAAGTGGTTCCTCACTTGGTACCAATCATCGAAGAATTGGACCGTCGCGTGAAAGCAGAATACAAAGATCCAGCTGTTCAAATCATCGATGAGAGCGGACGTGTTCACATGGCTCATATGGATATCCACTACGGATACAGCGTTAACGGGGTTGCAGCACTTCACACTGAAATCTTGAAAAATTCTGAGTTGAAAGCCTTCTACGACCTTTACCCAGAAAAATTCAACAACAAAACAAACGGTATCACTTTCCGTCGTTGGCTCATGCATGCTAACCCAAGATTGTCTCACTACTTGGATGAGATTCTTGGAGATGGTTGGCACCATGAAGCAGATGAGCTTGAAAAACTCTTGTCTTATGAAGACAAAGCAGCTGTCAAAGAAAAATTGGAAAGCATCAAGGCTCACAACAAACGTAAATTGGCACGTCACTTGAAAGAACACCAAGGTGTGGAAATCAATCCAAACTCTATCTTTGATATCCAAATCAAACGTCTTCACGAGTACAAACGCCAACAAATGAATGCCTTGTACGTAATCCACAAATACTTTGACATCAAAGCTGGTAACATCCCTGCTCGTCCAATCACAATCTTCTTTGGTGGTAAAGCAGCTCCAGCCTACACAATCGCTCAAGACATCATCCACTTGATTCTTTGCATGTCAGAAGTTATTGCTAACGATCCAGCAGTAGCTCCACACTTGCAAGTAGTTATGGTTGAAAACTACAACGTTACTGCAGCAAGCTTCCTTATCCCAGCATGTGATATCTCAGAACAAATCTCACTTGCTTCTAAAGAAGCTTCAGGTACTGGTAACATGAAATTCATGTTGAACGGAGCTTTGACTCTTGGTACTATGGACGGTGCTAACGTGGAAATCGCTGAGTTGGTTGGCGACGAAAACATCTACATCTTTGGTGAAGATTCAGAAACTGTTATCGACCTTTACGCAAAAGCAGCTTACAAATCAAGCGAATTCTACGCTCGTAAAGCTATCAAACCATTGGTTGACTTCATTGTTAGCGATGCAGTTCTTGCAGCTGGAAACAAAGAGCGCTTGGAACGTCTTTACAATGAATTGATCAACAAAGACTGGTTCATGACTCTTCTTGACTTGGAAGACTACATCAAAGTCAAAGAGCAAATGTTGGCTGACTACGAAGACCGTGACGCATGGTTGGATAAAGTTATCGTTAACATTTCTAAAGCAGGATTCTTCTCATCTGACCGTACAATCGCTCAGTATAACGAAGATATCTGGCACTTGAACTAATACTCTTCGAAAATCAAATTCATACTAATACATTTTGTAAAAAAGCGAGTTTCGATTGAAATTCGCTTTTTTAAATGCTGTGGATTTGGGTCAATCTTGTCTAAAAATAGGGAAATCCTAGATACAGTGAAGGCTTTAAATGCTGGTTTTTACTATCTTCAGCCTTATATTTTTTCGTAGTTGGTTACCTCATAACTCTTGTATTCGCTTACATAAAGTATTATAATATAATTGTAGGAAAGAAGGTGTTTTTATGTGGAAAAAATATTTTTCAAAATATAAATGGACGGATTTATTTTGGATTTTATTTGTTATTTTGACCTGCCTCTATATAGGTAACAACGATTTGCTTCCTCTCAATCATCAAGAAATCTCTTTTCGTGGTAGCGTTTGGGGTCTGGTACTGGCCTTATTTCACTTGCTATTTATTGATAAGTTTGTTATCTCGAATCGAAAATAAATATTAGAACTATGCCTGACTGGCTACTTTTATGATTGATTTTGGAGGAAGATTTTGTCTCTATTATTTATTATTTTAAATTTGTTTATCTTGTACAAGATTTATTCTTTGAGGCGGGAGAAATCAAAATACTTGATTTATACGGCCTATATCATATTTGGGGTAAATGTACTATATGGTATTCAATGGTTATTAAAAGAACTGATTTCAACTATTTCCACTTAATATGTATGGAAACTCCAGTGATTTTTGCATAACAAAACGCATAAGATTAAGGATTTAGTTCTGTACTGCACAGGGCTAAGTCCTTTTAGTTTTACCTTAATTCTCTTGTTGTTGTAATAATCAATATAGTCTATAATGGCTTGTTCCAATTGATTAAGTGATTTAAATGTTTTCTCATAGCCATAAAACATTTCCGATTTTAAAATGCCAAAGAAAGATTCCATCCTACCGTTGTCTGGGCTGTTGCCCTTGCGTGACATGGATGCTTGAATTCCCTTACTCTCTAGGAACCGATGATAAGAATCGTGTTGATATTGCCAGCCTTGGTCACTATGGAGAATCGTATTCTCGTAGCATTTCTCTGTGAATGCCTGTTCCAACATTGTTTGTACTTGTTCTAAGTTGGGTGAAGTTGAAAGATTATAGGCGATAATTTCACTATTAAAGCCATCTAAAACTGGTGATAAGTAAAGCTTTTGAGTACTTGCTGGAATGGCAAATTCTGTCACATCTGTGTAGCACTTTTCCATTGTTTTAGAGCCTTCAAATTGACGTTGAATGAGATTCTCTGCCTTCTTACCCACATCTCCTTTATGAGAAGAATATTTTCGTTTCTGTCGCATTTTAGCTTGTAAATTGAGTACTTTCATCAAGCGTTGAACTCTTTTATGATTTACCAGATAACCACGATTTCTTAGTTCTAAATGAATCCGACGATAACCATAATTTCCCTTATGTTCGATAAAAATGGATTGAATTTCAGCTTTAAGCTCTTGATTCTTATCTAGTTTGTCTAGCTGTTTCAAGTGATAGTAGTAGGTCGAACGAGCTAATTTAATGGCTTTTAGAAGAATATCTAACGAAAAATCAGTCATTAATTCTTGAACAATTTCTGTCTTTCTTCTTTCTCTTTTTCCTCCTTCAATCGGAGTTCTCTTAACTTTTTTAGGATGGCATTCTCCGCTCTCAGGTACTCATTTTCTGCTTGAAGACGTTCTAATTCTGTTCTCTCTTCAGGTCTCTTTTTTGGCTTACGTCCCATTTTAGGTACTCTCCCTCTTATTTTCTCAACAATAGTATACCCGTTTTTCTTGTATTGTGCTAGTCAATTAAGAAGTATCGTACGACTTGGGAGGCCGTATTCAAGAGAAACTCTATCTTTAGTCCAGCCTTCATGTAAGACTTTATGAATCATTTCTTGTTTTAAATCAGGAGAATAGTAACGATTTTTTCCTTTTTTGACGAACTCTATTCCGTAACGATCAATCAATTTAATCATATACCTAATATTAGAATTGTTTATCCCAAATTTATTTGAAAGCTTCTCTAAGCTATATCCTTGTTTTCTAAGTTCATAGATCTGAACTTTATCATCATGAGTTAATTTCATAATAAAAACACCCCAAAAGTTAGATTTTTTCTGTCTAACTTTTGAGGTGCAGTTCATTCACTAAATTACCGTTTTTTTATTTAAATTCTATTAACTACCTATTACTATTAATTACCCTGAGGCCATCGTTTATAAATTGACCCAAAACGTCAAGTCCGTTATAAATAAAGAGTCCTAAAATTATAGATGAAATAATAATACTTGCACAAATAAAATATGTACGTTTTTTTTCATTCATAATATCGACTACCTCCTAAGTTAGTATAGACTAATAGTTGTATAGACTAATAGTTCCGTTTTGATTAAATGGAACTCTATAATATGATGTACCTCCAATAGTACCTCCAAATGTAAATCCAGCTCCTAACAACTCTGCTTTAACTTGAGCTGAACCACTACTGTTTATAGCTGCTGTTAAAGTACCATTATAAGCATACTTTATACTTGTTGTGGGGTATCCTTTTGGAGACCAAACATCAACGTTTTGTCCTTCAATATATGTGTTTGTAATAGAATTTGTTATTCCTAAGTAATAACCTTGAACTGAGTTAATCTGACGGAAAGAACCCTCATTATATAATTCAATGTTTACACTTAATTGAACTGTAGTTCTAGCAAATGTTGCACTTCTTTTTAATGTGTGTGAAGTAACTGTAGATCGAGAGAGATCTGGAATAAATTCAATAGTTTCAACAACCTTTCCAGTATCACTATCAATAACAGTTGCAACTTCGTTGAATCCTGATTTCGAATATACTACTTCTGGATTAGGGATATTGTAATCCTCAACAGTAAATTGCAGTTCGTTGAATTTTATAACAAGGTCATTAGTGGTATCGGCGTTTACAGAAATAGGCAAATAAAACAATGCTAAACAACTAAATAATAGAGTAATTAGTATTTTTTTCATGATAATGATCACCTACCATTCTTTCATAACTAAGTTGGATATTAAGGGTTGATAATTATAGTTTGTACATTGGAATCATCTGCTTTCTTATAGGAATATTAATTGAATAAGGCAATTCCTTTTTATTTGTATTCGCTTACATTTTATCATATAATGTTATTGTAGTCAAGAAAAATGTGCTATTATGTTAAAAAATATTTTTCAAAATATAAATTGAAAGTTCTATAATG
>NZ_VMLO01000017.1:0-22657 GCF_013276735.1 Streptococcus sp. 1559 | reverse complement strand
TATTGGGCGGTTACTATACAAAGAAAAAAACGGAAAGACATCCCTTTCTCCATTTGAAAAAAGCAGTTACACAACTGCAACTGCTTTTCTATTCTTGCATGGTGTAACCAACACCACGCACGGTTTTAATGTAGCTTTTTTGACCTTTTACATCAAGCTTGCTACGTAGATAACGGATATAGACATCTACGATATTTGTCTCGGTCCCACTTTCATACTTCCAGACACTTTCCAACAACTGCTCACGAGTCAGAACTTTCTTGCTTCCCATAAGTGTCGCCAAAAGGTCATACTCACGGCGAGTCAGAGCAATCATCTCTTCACCACGATAAACCGTGTGATGTTCAACATCTATCCTAAGATTGCGGTAGGTCCTTGGAACTTTCATCAGACTGCAGTGTTGATCAATGAAGTCCCGACCTCGGAAGATCGCCGAAATACGCGCTACCAGATTTTCGATAAGGACTGGCTTATAGATGTATGAAACTGCAAAACGCTGAACAACTTCCAGCTCTTCTTGCAAGTCTTCCCAATGATCTAAAATCATGATGACTGAGGCTGGCTTAGTTCGACTCAGCTTATCTGCAAAATCCTGGGCTGTCATATCCCCCAGATGAGCATTCAATAAAATCAAGTCATAGTCTGTCTGAAGAGCCATGGAGAAGGCTTTTTGCCCCTCCTCAACCTGATCAACTCGGTATTGCTCTTTTTGGAGTTCCAAACTTAAAAAATGAGCTAGATTTCGTTCTTTCTCAAGTAATAAAATCCGTTTCCCCATGGCAGACCTACTTATTTTTCGTCATACCAAGAGTAGTGGAAGGTTCCTTCTTTGTCTTTACGTTGGTAAGTGTGGGCACCAAAGTAATCACGTTGCGCTTGGATCAAGTTAGCTGGAAGATCAGCTGAACGGTAGCTATCAAAGTAAGTAATAGCTGCTGAGAAGGTTGGTACTGGCACACCAGCTTGAACTGCAAGAGCTACGATATCACGCACTGCTTGTTGGTACTTAGCAGTAACATCCAAGAAGTACTCATCCAAAAGAAGGTTGGCAAGGTCTGCATCACGGTTGTAAGCATCTGTAATCTTTTGCAAGAAACGAGAACGGATGATACAGCCATCACGCCAGATAGATGCGATGTCTGCAAATGGCAAGTTCCAGTTATTTTCTTTAGAAGCTACACGTAATTGAGCAAAACCTTGTGCGTATGAGATGATTTTTGAGAAGTAAAGGGCTTGACGGATTTTTTCAATCAATTCAGCCTTATCTCCTTCAAATTTGAAGGCAGCTGGTTTTGGAAGAACCTTGCTAGCATGCACGCGTTCTTCTTTGTAAGTTGAAATGTAGCGAGCAAATACTGACTCAGTAATTAGCGACAATGGCACACCAAGGTCAAGTGATGATTGGCTAGTCCATTTACCAGTTCCCTTGTTACCCGCGGCATCAAGGATGTAGTCTACGATTGGTCCGTCTTGACCTTCATCGTCTTTACGGCTCAAGATATCAGCTGTGATTTCGATCAAGTAGCTGTCCAATTCACCCTTGTTCCACTCAGTAAAGATTTCAGCCATGTCTTCTGCAGAAAGGCCAAGCAAGTGTTGCATCAAGTCATAGCTTTCTGCGATCAATTGCATATCCCCATACTCGATACCGTTGTGAACCATTTTCACATAGTGACCAGCTCCATCAGGACCGATGTAAGTCACACATGGTTTGCCATCTTCTGGTGCTTTAGCTGAAATTTCTTCAAGAACATCTGCAACCAATTCGTAGGCTTCTTTTTGTCCACCAGGCATGATAGACGGCCCTTCAAGGGCACCTTTTTCACCACCAGAAACCCCAGTACCGATAAAGTTGATACCTGAGTTTGCCAATTCTTCATTACGACGGATGGTGTCTTTGTAGAAAGTGTTTCCGCCGTCAATCAAGATATCACCTTTGTCAAGGTGTGGAAGAAGGGCTTGGATAGTAGCATCTGTACCAGGTCCAGCTTGAACCATCAGCATGATACGGCGAGGTTTTTCGATTGAGTTTACAAAACTTTCAACGTCATAGCTTGGTACAAAGTTCTTTTCAGGATGGCAAGCAATCACATCTTCCGTTTTTTCTTTACTACGGTTGTAAATAGCAACTGTGTAACCACGAGATTCAATATTAAGGGCAAGGTTACGACCCATTACGGCCATACCTACGACACCAAAGTTAGCTTTTGTCATTTGACACTCCTCTTGTTTCATTTATTTTATTTTATCATTTTTACTTTTGAAAAGAAAGAATTTTGTAACGACTGCTTAGTAGTCCAAGTCATCTGCATGACCAGCGCCATTTCCGACAAAGTAGCCTGTCTTACAGTTAAGGGTAAAGAGATAGGTTCCATCTGGCTTGTAGAGGTTGTAATAACCATTGCCGTTAACGATATTGACACGTTCAAGGATATATTGGTCTCCAGTGATATAGCCACGTGATCGTGAAGTCGCTAGAATTTGTTCCAAGACACCATCCGCAAAATCCCAGGCAGAGTTGTTACTATCATCAATAGCAGACTGGTTATAGGCAACACGACTGGCACTTCTTTGAACAGCAACACCCGCACTTGATACGCCCATATTGACTTTGCTACGAGAACTTCTAGTCTCATTTGAGGCAGCATTTGAACTACTTGGGCTTGTCTCACTAGTCGTATTTGAGCTTGTTTGACTAGTGCTTGAGCTACTAGTTTCACTTGAACTTGAGCTAGAAGTACTTGTTTGCTGGCTCTTACCAAGGCTGATAGCCTTATCTAGCACTTTATCAAGCTCCGTATTTCCAGTTTTAATATCCGTAAATTTAGCATCCGATTTGGCTTTGGCATTGGTATCCAAGACACCATCCACAATAGCTGGTTTCTCAAATTGAGCATTGACATCTTGAATGGCCTTGATTTGCGTTGCTAGACTATCATACTTAGATTTGGCTAGCGTATGTTCACGACTACCTTCCAGTTTATCAAGCAAGGTTTTGAGTTGAGTCAGTTTATCAAACTGGCTATTTTTCAAAGCCGTTTTATTACTATCTGTGTAGAAAGCATCATATAAATTATTAAATTCTTCCACTTCTGCCTGCGTGTTTGTGGTTGATTGAGAAGTCTGAATTTCCTTGGTCGAGCGATTCACTTGACGATAGACATAATAAGCACTGACACAGATAATTACTGATACAAGCGCCAAAGCGGTCAAAACAAAGCCTTTTTTGCTTTTCTTTTCTGAGTCTTCTTGTTCCAGACGAGAAAGGTTTTGCTCCTCTTCCACTTCTTCAGTCATTTCTGTTGGATTTTCATCCTCTAGCAATAGAGGATCCAAGCCTTGCTCCTCATCGTCCAGAGGCAAGGGTGGTAAGATGTCTTCAGAAGATGGAACTTCCTCCGAAGAAGCTTCTGACTCTTCTACAGCCTCACGCATCTCTTGAATTAAATCATCCAGACTCTGAGTTTCAACTAACTCCTCTTTTTTGTATTGGCGAGTCGCAAACTTATCCGCCTCAATTTCATCTCTGTGTTGCTTAACATACTTGTCCAAAATGGAATCCTCAGGCAAGACTCCTGCTTCCACTTCTTCATTTTTACGAATAGCTTGACCAACTGTTAGCTCTTTTGCTTCATCAAAATCAAATTGCGGTTCTTGGCCTTCTTTTTTATGACGATTTCGTCTTTTTTTACTCATGAGTATCCCTTTCTATTTTACCTCTTGCCGTTTGACACGCTGACCAAAATATTGATACAGATCCACTTTCAAGGTTCCGTTGTATAACTTACGCTTCTTATCTGCTTGGCTACCATACTTACTTTCAAAAGCTTCATCACTAGTCAGGATAAATTTGCTCCAAGTTTTCAGTGGTGCAAATACTTGCCCCATCTCAGTATAGAGCTTGGTAACTCCTGCATCATCTGATAAACGCTCCCCGTAAGGCGGATTGGAAATAATCACACCATTGATTTTATCGGAACGTAAATCCTGCACGCGCATCTGCTTAAAGGTAACATCTCCTGCAACACCAGCTGCCTGGGCATTGGCCTTAGCAATTTCCACCATGCGAGCATCAATATCACAGCCCATAATATCCAGTTCCAGCTCACGGTCTACTTTTTTAGCCGCTTCTGTACGCACTTCTTGAATCAAGCGATCACTAATCCAGTTCCATTCCTCAAAGGCAAAAGAGCGACGAAGTCCTGGTGCCATCTTTCGAGCAATCATAACTGCCTCAATACAGAAAGTCCCCGAACCACAGGTCGGATCAATCAAAGGCTTGTCTGGATACCAGTTAGAGAGTTGTAAAATAGCTGCCGCCATGTTTTCCTTGATAGGGGCTCCCCCTTTTTCGGTACGATAGCCACGTTTAAAGAGACTAGACCCGGTCGTATCAATCATGACAGTTGCCACATCTTTGAGAATAGAGACCTCAATCTTAAACTCTGGGCCATTCTCCATCAGTGGAATACTTTCTGGGCGAGCATAGTGTTTCTGCAATTTCTTGACAACAGCTTTCTTAGAAATAGCCTGAACACTGGGCTCATTGTGAAGTTTAGATTTAACACATTTGGCTTTTGAAATCGGGAACCGAGCTCCAAGTGGTAAATAATTTTCCCAATCTAGGGCGAAAACTCCCTGAAACAGCTCTTCAAAAGTCTTAGCTGGGAACGTTCCTACGATGATTTTGATACGATCTGCTGCCCGAAGCCAGAGGTTGGTTTCGATAATAGCTCTCACGTCTCCTTGAAAACGAACACGACCATTTTCAACCTGACAATCGTAGCCCAACTCTCGCACTTCTCGTCCTACAACAGCTTCAAGACCTGCTGCCACAGTTGCAATTAAATTAAATTCTTTTTTCATGTTACAGTCTTACAAGACCTTTCTATATGTCCACTTTAAAAAATGAGGTTGAGAAAATTTCTCAGCCCCAACCTATATGCAATTTTCTATAAGCCATGTTTTGTTCCAGAAGTGACTAGGACCACTTCCTTCGATAATCATCTGTCTACCACTAACAGCTCCAGCTGATAGCAGTCAGAATACTACGTTCGTTTCCGTGTACTCCATGCCCCGACCAAAATTTGGGTTGCTAGCTTGAGGGGTTTACCGCGTTCCACTCTCTCCGTTTCCAGAAAGACTCCGTCACTGTGGCACTTTCAAGCCTACTCTGACCTATCAAAAGACTTAGCCATTTCAACTGCCGTAACGATTTCTCGTCCCTAGGCTTATGGTTTCGCCTAGCACAAACACTACAGGCATCACAGCCTGTGCTAGCATGGACTTTCCTCATGAGAAGCAATTCTCCTCACGCGATTATCCAAAAATTGCATGTAACAAGACCTGAATTACAAATCAGTATTGTCTAAAATTTGTTTACCGAATACTTCTTTTTCAAGACGATTCAAGCGTTTCAAAATATCAAAATTCGTCATAGAAGATGAAGCAGCCACATCAATTGGATCTGGGTGACTAGGACTTGGAGCCGAGCTCACTTGCGGTTTACGAGTTAATTCTTCCTTCAAATCCTCAATCTCCTGACGAAGTGACTTGACCAAGGCAGCATAGGTTTCATAGTCCTTGATGACATCGTCTAAAAACTCATCAACTTCTACCTTACTATAGCCACGGACTTCACGCCCAAACTCTTGTTCAAAAATATCTTTTGCTGAAAAAATAATACTTGCCATGTCTCTCTCCATTCTCGATTGCTAGTATTATTATATAAAAAAAGGCAAACAAAAATCAAGGTCAAAGCTTCAATTTTCGGAAAAATTTTCAGCAAGTTCATTTAATTGATCAAATGTTAATCTCTTTATAAAATAGTCCTCTTGATTTTTCATCTTTTGGTAAAAATAAGCTAGTTTCGTTTCATTTTCTTCATCATAAAAAAGATAGGAACTAGTCGTGTTTTCCAGCAAAAACTGCTGGTAATCTCTTAACTGCCCCTTGTGTTCATAGCGAGGATAGGCATATTTGACAAAGTCTACCTGCTTAAAACGACTCAGTTTCATCTGATTGCCTTCATTCCAATTTTCCCCATGGGTTTCAAAAGCAAAAATGGTCGCCAACTGGAAACCGTATTCGGTTTTCATTTCCTGAGCAACCTCTAAAACCCAATATTCAAAACCTAAACTTCCTGTAAACACAAGCCAAGATACCCCATCTGCTGCCATAGCCTCTAAATCTTTACGTATTGCTTTTTTTATCAATTTAAGACGAGGATCCTTGTCAGAAAATAAACCTAAATCAAAAGCAGAATAGCCTAAAACCAAAGCTGTAGCCATTTTTAACCCTTTCTGTGCAAATTTATGATATAATATGGTATATAAATGAAATTTAGGAGATTATAAAATGAAAAAAATATATATACTTGATTTTTTAAATTTAGCTATTTCCTTCCTAATTTGTAGATGGTTTTTTATGGAATACCTTTACTTCCAATTCATCTCTATCTTTAGTTTTCCTACCGGTGGCTCTGATTTCTGGAGACCTCTATTCATCATTCTAATTCTAACATTGTTTTTATTCACTTTCCTAAGATCTAGCTATACGCACAGACTTGATACTAGATTGATAAGAATATCTTATTTTCTTTACTGTTTAATTCTTGTTTATTCGCTACTTTTTAAAAATTTAGGTATTCAGGGAGTTAACTTTAATCTCGTTGAGTTTATCAAAGATTCACTTTTAATTGATTCAACAATTCCTCTTTTAAATATTGTAATTTTTATCCCAATAGGAGGATTATTTAAATTTAATTTTAAAACAGTCATGCGTTTTATCTTTTTCATAACAATAATAGAAACCTCACAATATGTATTTCATCTCGGATTCTTTGATATAGGAGATATATTTACAAACACAATAGGTTTTATAATTGGAAGCAATATCCATGATAGCAGATTAGGAAAAAAGATAATTCATTACATAAAATAAAACTACAAATCTTAGATATTCTATTTACATTCCTTTAAAATCAGAAAGAGCATCATTTTTTATAATATGTACTAATGATAGGCATTTGTTTAAAGTATGTATTTAAACTCCGATGTTTATTACGCAAACTGTCAACAAAACATGTAAACTTTGATTTTAAAGAAGGCCAGGTGAAAACTCATAGTAAACAGAAAACAAAAGAACTAAGCACAGTTTGAATAGTATCCTTTTTTGAGGTTGTAGATAATACTGACAAAATCAGTAACAAATCTATGAAAATATCTACTACCTATATTGCTTTTTAATTTTATAAAAGCATCAATTTTAAGAGAAAACAAATATTTCAATAATAAACCGTATATGATCAAAGATTTTAAAATCGTGATAATATTCGGTTTTTCTGATTGTAAAGTTTTTTTACCAAACTTATTTTTAATTGATAATAATTCACTTATTATTACCAAATTCTCTTTAAAAGTATGTTTTAAAATAACTTATATCTATTCAATCTTTATAATCCATCACAAAATACTTTTCTACATCAAAACTCACAAAGAAACTATAGTAAATTGAAATAAGATGAGGATAAATCATTTGAGGCATTCAAATTAATTTCTAACAATGCTTTAGAAATTATGTTGTACTATTCTAGTTTCATTTTACTATAAAAACCAATTGATATGATTAGTAAGGAAGAGTATTAAACTAAAAAATTATAAAATAGTTAATAAAAGACTTATCCAAATAAATACTCAATTAATAAGTCACACTACCTGAAATATTATATAAACCTCTATCCTCAGTATTGAAATATAATCCATAAGTACCTGAATTTAGATCAACACTAATTGTTCCACTAATTTTTCCATAATAAACAGATGATGCATATATTTTACCACCAATCCATGAACGACTCACAACAGAAACTCTAAACCCTACGTTCCCACTCCCAGGTCTAGGAGGTTGGTTATGATTAACAGTATAGGTTCTTCTACGGTTAGTGTACCAAGTTTGTATTGAATATTGACCTCTTATTCCCTGTCCATTATAAGTAATCGCAGTTGCTGCATGCACTACATTTGCTATCAACAGAATCCATAAAAAGCCAATAGATAGTATCCGAATAATGTCTTTCATAGAGATTCCTTCAAAATATATAAGTATGGAGATAATTTCAATCCCAAGTTTAATCAGTCTGTAGTTAATTACTAGAAGAATGTTCCGAATCAATAAAACAATAAAGCTAAAATCAAGCCTATATATTATATCTTGTTTGTAAAGCGCTTTCGACATCATTATATAACATTTATAAAATTAAATCAAATGATATTTATATTTTTTATACTACGTTGTGATTCGAATGTGATAATGTCTTTAGTAAATCGAACATGAAAATATCCCATTTGGTAGAATAGTCATATGAAAAGGATCCAACTGAATATGAATGAAGCGAAAAAATATCTTGTGATAAAAGCTATAGTCATTTTTAACCCTTTCTGTGCAAATTTATGGTATAATAAAGTGATATTATTGCACCAATAAGGAGAATTATGGTCAACTATCCACATAAACTTTCATCACAAAAAAGACAAACATCTCTTTCTCAACCCAAAAATTTCGCAAATCGAGGAATGTCTTTTGAAAAGATGATCAATGCTACCAACGACTACTATTTGTCTCAGGGCTTGGCTGTTATACACAAGAAACCAACCCCTATTCAAATCGTACGAGTGGACTATCCACAACGAAGTCGTGCCAAGATTGTTGAAGCCTATTTTCGACAAGCTTCAACGACGGACTATTCTGGCGTTTATAATGGATATTACATCGACTTTGAAGCCAAGGAAACAAAACAAAAACGTGCGATTCCGATGAAAAATTTTCATCCACATCAGATTCAGCATATGGAACAAGTCCTTGCCCAACAAGGAATCTGCTTTGTCCTTCTTCACTTTTCTTCTCAGCAAGAAACCTACTTATTGCCGGCATTCGATTTGATTCGCTTCTATCATCAAGATAAGGGACAAAAATCAATGCCACTTGGATATATTCGAGAATATGGATATGAAATCAAGGCTAGTGCCTTCCCTCAAATTCCTTATCTCAATGTTATCAAAGAATATTTATTAGGTGGTAAAACAAGATGAACAAACCAACGATTCTGCGCCTAATCAAGTATCTGGTCATTAGCTTCTTAAGCTTGGTTATCGCAACCATCGTCTTAGGCGGAGGAGTTTTTTTCTACTACGTTAGCAAGGCTCCTACCCTATCCGAGAGTAAACTAGTTGCAACAACTTCTAGTAAAATCTACGACAATAAAAATCAACTCATTGCCGACTTGGGTTCTGAACGCCGCGTCAATGCCCAAGCTAATGATATTCCCACAGATTTGGTTAAGGCAATCGTTTCTATCGAAGACCATCGCTTCTTCGACCACAGGGGGATTGATACCATCCGTATCCTGGGAGCTTTCTTGCGCAATCTGCAAAGCAATTCCCTCCAAGGTGGATCAACTCTCACCCAACAGTTGATTAAGTTGACTTACTTTTCAACCTCGACTTCCGACCAGACTATTTCTCGTAAGGCTCAGGAAGCTTGGTTAGCGATTCAGTTAGAACAAAAAGCAACCAAGCAAGAAATCTTGACCTACTATATAAATAAGGTCTACATGTCTAATGGCAACTATGGAATGCAGACAGCCGCTCAAAACTACTATGGTAAAGACCTCAATAATTTAAGTTTACCTCAGTTAGCCTTGCTGGCTGGAATGCCTCAGGCACCAAACCAATATGACCCCTATTCACATCCAGAAGCAGCCCAAAACCGCCGAAACTTGGTCTTATCTGAAATGAAAAATCAAGGCTACATCTCTGCTGAACAGTATGAGAAAGCAGTCAACACACCAATTACTGATGGACTACAAAGTCTCAAATCAGCAAGTAATTACCCTGCTTACATGGATAATTACCTCAAGGAAGTCATCAATCAAGTTGAAGAAGAAACAGGCTATAACCTGCTCACAACTGGGATGGATGTCTACACAAATGTAGACCAAGAAGCTCAAAAACATCTGTGGGATATTTACAATACAGACGAATACGTTGCCTATCCAGACGATGAATTGCAAGTCGCTTCTACCATTGTCGATGTTTCTAACGGTAAAGTCATTGCCCAGCTAGGAGCACGACATCAGTCAAGTAATGTTTCCTTCGGAATTAACCAAGCAGTGGAAACAAACCGCGACTGGGGATCAACTATGAAACCGATCACAGACTATGCTCCTGCCTTGGAGTACGGTGTCTACGATTCAACTGCTACTATCGTTCACGATGAGCCCTATAACTATCCTGGGACAGATACCCCTGTCTATAACTGGGATAGGGGCTACTTTGGCAACATCACCTTGCAATACGCCCTGCAACAATCGCGAAACGTCCCAGCCGTGGAAACGCTAAACAAGGTCGGACTCAACCGCGCCAAGACTTTCCTAAATGGTCTCGGAATCGACTACCCAAGTCTTCACTACTCAAATGCCATTTCAAGTAACACAACCGAATCAGACAAAAAATATGGAGCAAGTAGTGAAAAGATGGCTGCTGCTTACGCTGCCTTTGCAAATGGTGGAACTTACTATAAGCCAATGTATATCCATAAAGTCGTCTTTAGTGATGGGAGTGAAAAAGAGCTCTCTAATGTCGGAACTCGTGCCATGAAGGAAACGACAGCCTATATGATGACCGACATGATGAAAACAGTCTTGACTTATGGAACTGGACGAAATGCCTATCTTGCTTGGCTCCCTCAGGCTGGTAAAACAGGAACCTCTAACTATACAGACGAGGAAATTGAAAACCACATCAAGACCTCTCAGTTTGTAGCACCTGATGAACTATTTGCTGGCTATACGCGTAAATATTCAATGGCTGTATGGACAGGCTATTCTAACCGTCTGACACCACTTGTAGGCAATGGCCTTACGGTCGCTGCCAAAGTTTACCGCTCTATGATGACCTACCTGTCTGAAGGAAGCAATCCAGAGGATTGGAATATACCAGATGGTATCTATCGAAATGGGCAGTTTGTTTTCCAAAATGGAGCAAGACCGACTTGGACTGAAACAACATCCCAATCATCTTCAACCGAAAACTCCTCAACAAGTACAGAAGGCTCTACTAGCCTAGCACCAACTACAAGTCCTGATGCTAGTACCAATGGTCAAAACCAAGCGCCAAATACACCCGGAGCCAATCAAACTCCAGCTCCACAGACCCCTCAACAACAACCACAACAGTAAACGAAAAATCCTGAGAACTCTAAACTCAGGATTTTGTCATTTTCAAAATGAAATACAGAGGTCAAGTACATTTTCCCATAATAAAACGCATACGACCAAGGCTTTTCTGTACTGACCCCAAAAGTTAGACAATTAATTTATCCAAAGGATTTAGTTCTGTACTGCACAGGACTAAGTCCTTTTAATTTTACCTTAATTCGTTTATTGTTGTAGTAATCAATATAGTCTACAATAGCTTGTTCCAATTGCTTAAGCGACTGAAACGACTTCTCATAACCGTAAAACATTTCCGATTTCAGAATCCCAAAGAAGGACTCCATCATACCGTTGTCTGGGCTGTTGCCCTTGCGTGACATGGATGCTTGAATTCCCTTACTCTCTAGGAACCGATGATAAGAATCGTGTTGATATTGCCAGCCTTGGTCACTATGGAGAATCGTATTCTCGTAGTGCTTCTCTTTGAATGCCTGTTCCAACATTGTTTGTACTTGTTCTAAGTTGGGTGAAGTTGAAAGATTATAGGCGATAATTTCACTATTAAAGCCATCTAAAACTGGTGATAAGTAAAGCTTTTGAGTACTTGCTGGAATGGCAAATTCTGTCACATCTGTGTAGCACTTTTCCATTGTTTTAGAGCCTTCAAATTGACGTTGAATGAGATTCTCTGCTTTCTTACCAACGTCTCCTTTATGAGAAGAATATTTTCGTTTCTGTCGCATTTTAGCTTGTAAATTGAGTACTTTCATCAAGCCTTGAACTCTTTTATGATTTACTAGATAACCACGATTTCTTAGTTCTAAATAAATCCGACGATAAGCATAATTTCCCTTGTGTTCGATAAAGATGGATTGAATTTCAGCTTTAAGCTCTTGGTCCTTATCTGGTTTATCTAGCTGTTTCAAGTGATAGTAGTAGGTCGAACGAGCTAGTTTAATGGCTTTTAAAAGAAGATCTAACGAAAACTCAGTCATTAATTCTTGAACAATTTCTGTCTTTCTTCTTTCTCTTTTTCCTCCTTCAATCGGAGTTCTCTTAACTTTTTTAGGATGGCATTCTCCGCTCTCAGGTACTCATTTTCTGCTTGAAGACGTTCTAATTCTGTCCTCTCTTCAGGTCTCGTTTTTGGCTTACGTCCCATTTTAGGTACTCTCCCTCTTGTTTTCTCAACAATAGTATACCCGTTTTTCCTGTATTGTGCTAGCCAATTAAGAAGTATCGTACGACTTGGGAGGCCGTATTCAAGAGAAACTCTATCTTTAGTCCAGCCTTCATGTATGACTTTATCAATCATTTCTTGTTTTAAATCAGGAGAATAGTAACGATTTTTTCCTTTTTTGACGAACTCTATTCCGTAACGATCAATCAATTTAATCATGTACCTAATATTAGAATTGTTTATCCCAAATTTATTTGAAAGCTTCTCTAAGCTATATCCTTGTTTTCTAAGTTCATAGATCTGAACTTTATCATCATAAGTTAATTTCATAATAAAAATACCCCAAAAGTTAGATTTTGTCTGTCTAACTTTTGGGGTGCAGTTCAGAATTGTACCTTGATACTATGCGTTTTTCTTATTTTTAGGACTTTTGACTCAGTCTCTTTTTGTTTTATTTGACATGTTTGGCAAGTTCTTCTTGCGCTTTTTTATTGGATTCTGCTTTTTCTTTCATCCATTTTTCTTGAGCTTTTTGGTATTCATCTGCAGTAACTGCCTTGTCTTGAAGTTCCAAGTATTTATACAAGACTGGGTCGCTTGTACCTTTATTTCCTGACAATGCAAATGGTATTGTAAATGGTACCATCTTAGACAAGATTGGACGCCCTGTACGAGATGTAGTTGGAATAATCAAGGCACTATCTGTCAACCAAGCTTGGGCTGCTGCGTATTTATCATATCGTTTAGCAACATCTGTAGTCTCATCACCAGCTTCAGTAACCAATTTTTCGTAGTCATATAGACCTACTTTTTTAGCAGCTACATTATCTTCCCCTGAGTCAAACCCTAAATATGTTTTAGTACTTTCTCCTACAGATGGTTTGATGATATCAAGGTAGGTTGATGGATCGGCAAAGTCTGGACCCCAACCGACATTATCTGATAAATCCCAGTCTTCGCCAGCAGCATTTTCAGCAAAATATGTAATATTGTTTACTTCGTCTTTTTGTAGTTGTTGAATATCAATGACTACATTATCCGCTCCTAAAGTTGCTTCCAAGGATTGTTTCATAGATTGGACGCGCTGAACTTTTGTAGTTGCTGTTTGGTCAACTGGCATATCCAAATGAATTGGGAATGTCACACCTTCTGCTTGTAAGGCTGATTTAGCTTTAGCAAATTCAGCCTTGGCTTTTTCTGGATTGTAAAGACCATCCTGAGAATCTGCAAGATTAACATCCTTCCATTCATCCCCATAAGTGACCAATTTCTCTTTGACCATATCGCCAAAGTTTTTACCATCTGCTTGAACAAATGTTGGTGGCACAAAGAGATTACGCAAGATTTTACTTGCTCCAGTTTGTCCATTCAACTGAGAGGCATAGGCTGTACGGTCAAATCCAAATGCAATAGCCTGACGGAAATCCTTGTTTAAGAGAGCCTTTTTAGTCGATGCCTTTTGTTCGTCGCTGGTCTTAGATGTGTATTTATAGGACTGACGGTCAATATTTGTACCAACTAGATACGTAATAGAGTCTTGTTGAGTATAGACAATATTGTCCTTCATACTCTTCTCAAGCTCTGCGAAACTTGCACTTGTTGGATAGAGACGAGCTGCTGTAAGGCTACCATCTTTAAAGTTTTCTGCAGGTTTGCTAGTATCTTGACCATCCCAGAATGACAATTTGACCTTGTCAATATGCACATTGTCCTTATCCCAGTAGTTCGGATTTTTCGCAAATTCAACAGAGGATTTTGTCACAATGGATTTCAACAAATAAGGTCCATTATACAAGAGACTACTTGGATCCGTAGCTTTGGCAAAATCATCCCCTTTTGAATTCAAAAACTCTTCATTGACTGGCGCAAGCACACCCATAGTTGTTTTAGAATTCCAAAAAGTTTCAGGTTTGTTCAAGGTGTATTGAACTGTCTGATCGTCAAGGGCTTTAATCCCAACTTGAGCAAAGTCTGTGATTTCACCTTTTGCATAGGCATCCAGACCTTTGATTGAATCCTGTACCAAGTAAAGAGCATCCGCTTTCTTATCTGTTGCATATTTAAGACCTGTCACAAAGTCCTGAGCCTTAACAGGAGCGTACTCTTCTCCCTCAGATGTATACCACTTGGCGTCCTGACGAATCTTATAAGTATAAGTCAAGCCATCCTTAGAAACTGACCAGTCTTCTGCCAATGAAGGAACAAGGTTCCCGTATTTATCATTTTCAAGCAATCCATCAATCACATTACTAGTAATCTCAGAAGTTGCTGCCTTACCAGTTGTCAAATAGTTGAGATTATCTGGATGTGTTTCGTAGGTAAACGCAAAGGTCTTTTCACCTTGAGCGCCTGAACCCCCAGAACAAGCAGCTAAAACACCAGCTGCTAATAAAGTTACTCCCACAAGAGCCAATACTTTTCTTGTTTTCATAGCATTCTCCTTTGTTTTTTATTCATTATAGACCCTTTTTCAAGTTCTGTCAATAGAATTTTCTGAATTTTAAGAGTTATTTGTTATATTTGATATATTCTGAAAAATAAAATTGTTCATTTATGCCCAAAAAGCATTCTAGTCCATCTCCGATTAACGATGGACTTTATCACCTCCTTCTCCAGTCCTTGTATAACATCTTGAAGTTGATTCATGACATCTTCCAAAGTTCGAAAGGCTTTATTCTTAAATCCACGTTTACGAATCTCTTTCCACACTTGTTCAATGGGGTTCATCTCTGGTGTGTATGGAGGAATAAAGGTAAAGCCAATATTAGTCGGAATCTTTAAGGTACTTGATTTATGCCATATGGCATTGTCCATAACGAGTAAAAGATAATCATCTGGATAAGCTTGTGAAAGCTCTTCTAAAAAGGCGTTCATCCACTCAGTATGACATCCACCAGCGATTAAGAAAAATGATTCGCCTGTATGGGCATCAACAGCTCCATAACAATAGCGAAATTCTCGTATATAGTGACTATGGACATGTGGACCTACTCCTATTGGAGACCAACAAGATCCCAGTTTACTGATTCTACCGAAACCAGCCTCATCTTGGTACATCAAGCGAACCTTACGAAAACGTCTACTGGTTTTAAAGCGCTTTCTTTTCTTCTTGAATTGAGATTTTATTTTTAGACGCGACAATGGTTTGAGCGTCTGCTTTCTTAGGATGTTCTGGACGTGGCATAATATTTCGCCAACCATGGCGCTTCAACAGTTGATAGAAGGTATCACGTGTGTAGGAAGGACCTAACTCCTTTTTATAAGCCTGAAATAAGGCATCAATTGTAACAAATTCTCCTGCCTCTGCAGCCTTCAAATGGCGAGCAAGAAAGGCTTTTTCTTCCTCAACTGTCATATATGATGGTTACGACCACCACGTGTTTCTTGAAGGAGAGAATCGAGTCCGAACTCCTCATATTTTTTTACAGTTGGCCAAATCGTTGTTTGATTACAGTCTAAAAGCTCTATAATCTCTTTATAAGATTTACTCATCAGACGAAATAGAACGATTTGAAGGCGTTTATGATATTTAGCTGTACTAGAGTCTTTTAAAAGTGTTTTGATAGCTTGGATTTCTTCTTTAGTTGATTTCATATTACTATTATATAGTGCTTTTTGATTTTAGCTTAGTATTAATCGATTGTTCTACTTTTTGCCTCCAAAACCTTGGAAAAAGGCTTTCTTTTGTGATATACTTCACATATAAATACAAGAGAGCTCGTCATACTCGACTCTGTTGACACAAAATCAATCCAGTCCCGTTGTCCCTGTTCTCGGTCAATATCAAGGAGGATAGCTATGAAAGCTGTTGTTGTAAATCCAGAAAGCACTGGTGTTGCTGTTGAAGAAAAAGTGCTCCGTCCACTTGAAACTGGGGAAGCACTTGTAGAAGTTGAATACTGTGGCGTTTGCCACACCGACCTCCACGTTGCTCATGGTGACTTTGGTCAAGTCCCAAGACGTGTTCTTGGCCACGAAGGTATCGGTATCGTTAAAGAGATTGCTCCAGATGTGAAAAGCCTTAAAGTCGGTGACCGCGTCAGCGTTGCTTGGTTCTTTGAAGGATGTGGCACTTGCGAATACTGTACAACTGGTCGCGAAACCCTTTGCCGTACAGTGAAAAATGCTGGCTACTCAGTAGACGGTGGTATGGCTGAACAATGTATCGTAACTGCTGACTATGCTGTTAAAGTTCCTGACGGACTTGATCCAGCCCAAGCTTCTTCTATCACATGTGCTGGTGTAACAACCTATAAAGCTATTAAAGAAGCCAAAGTTGAACCAGGCCAATGGGTTGTTCTTTACGGTGCTGGTGGACTTGGTAACCTAGCTGTTCAATATGCTAAAAAAGTATTCAATGCTCATGTTATCGCAGTTGATATCAACAATGACAAACTTGCCCTTGCAAAAGAAGTAGGCGCTGACATTGTTATTAACGGCCTCGAAGTTGAAGATGTACCTGGACTTATCAAGGAAAAAACTGATGGAGGTGCTCACTCAGCTGTCGTAACTGCTGTGTCTAAAGTTGCCTTCAATCAGGCTGTTGACTCAGTTCGTGCTGGTGGTCGCGTAGTCGCTGTTGGTCTTCCTTCTGAAATGATGGAACTTAGCATCGTAAAAACCGTTCTAGATGGAATCCAAGTCATCGGTTCTCTTGTAGGAACTCGTAAAGACTTGGAAGAAGCCTTCCAATTCGGTGCAGAAGGTTTAGTAGTTCCAGTTGTTCAAAAACGTCCAATAGAAGATGCCGTAGCCATTTTCGACGAAATGGAAAAAGGTCAAATCCAAGGACGTATGGTACTCGACTTCACCCACTAATCTAATAGAAACCTATTTTAAAAGTTGGAAGCTTCTTTCAACTTTTTTATATTAAATTTTTAAATGTGGATTCAATATTACTCCTCAAAAAACTCAATATATCAACATCCAAAAGTAAAAGTTTTTTTAATTTTTTATGATAAATAGTTGCTTTTTACATGAAAACGGTTTATACTTAAACAGTCTTAAAGTTTTCTTAAATGAAAACTAAAACAAAAAAGGAGGAATGACAATAATGAGTATCGGAATCATTATTGCGAGCCACGGCGAATTTGCTGCGGGTATTCATCAGTCAGGATCTATGATCTTTGGTGAACAAGAAAAGGTTCAAGTTGTGACCTTTATGCCAAATGAAGGTCCTGATGATCTATACGCTAAGTTTAATAACGCTGTTGCTGCATTTGACGCAGAAGATGAGGTTCTAGTTTTGGCTGACCTTTGGAGTGGTTCTCCATTTAACCAAGCTAGTCGCGTGATGGGAGAAAATCCTGAGCGTAAGTTTGCCATCATCACAGGACTTAACTTACCGATGTTGATTCAAGCCTACACAGAGCGCCTCATGGACGCTGCTGCAGGTGTAGAAAAAGTCGCTGCTAATATCATTAAAGAAGCCAAAGATGGCATCAAAGCTCTTCCAGAAGAGCTAAATCCAGTTGAAGAAGTTGCAAGCGCTGCAGCTGCTCCAGTTGCCCAAGCTGCTATCCCAGAAGGAACTGTTATCGGAGACGGTAAATTGAAAATCAATCTTGCCCGTCTTGACACACGTCTACTTCACGGTCAGGTTGCAACTGCTTGGACTCCAGATTCAAAAGCAAATCGTATCATCGTTGCTTCAGATAACGTGGCTAAAGACGACCTTCGTAAAGAATTGATTAAACAAGCAGCTCCAGGTAATGTCAAGGCTAACGTGGTTCCAATTCAAAAACTGATTGAGATTTCAAAAGACCCACGTTTTGGAGAAACACATGCCCTTATCTTGTTTGAAACACCTCAAGATGCCCTTCGTGCCATCGAAGGCGGCGTGCCAATCAAGACTCTTAACGTTGGTTCTATGGCTCACTCAACAGGTAAAACATTGGTCAATACCGTTTTGTCGATGGACAAAGAAGATGTTGCTACATTTGAAAAAATGCGTGACTTGGGTGTTGAATTTGATGTCCGTAAAGTACCGAATGATTCTAAAAAAGATTTGTTTGACTTGATTAACAAAGCCAATGTCAAATAAGCCATTATTTATGAAAGGATTTTAAACATGTCTATTATTTCTATGGTTTTAGTAGTCGTTGTAGCCTTCTTTGCAGGTCTTGAAGGCATCCTCGACCAGTTCCAATTTCACCAACCACTTGTAGCCTGTACCCTTATTGGGCTTGTAACAGGTCACTTGGAAGCAGGGATTATCCTCGGTGGATCGCTTCAAATGATTGCCCTTGGTTGGTCAAATATCGGTGCTGCTATCGCTCCTGATGCTGCACTTGCTTCTGTCGCTGCTGCCATTATCATGGTTCTTGGTGGTGACTTTACCAAGACTGGTATCGGTGTTGCCCAAGCGGTTGCTATCCCTCTTGCCGTAGCTGGACTTTTCTTGACAATGATTGTTCGTACAATTTCAGTTGGTTTGGTTCATACTGCAGATGCTGCCGCTAAAAAAGGTGACTTCGGCGCTGTGGAGCGTGCGCATTTCATTGCGCTACTTTTCCAAGGACTTCGTATCGCGCTTCCTGCAGCTCTTCTCCTTATGGTACCAACTGAAACTGTACAAAGTATCCTTAGTGCCATGCCAGACTGGCTCAAAGATGGTATGGCTATCGGTGGTGGTATGGTCGTTGCCGTTGGTTACGCCATGGTTATCAACATGATGGCAACTCGTGAAGTATGGCCATTCTTCGCTCTTGGTTTCGTTCTCGCTGCTGTGTCAGATATTACTCTAATCGGATTCGGTGCTATCGGTGTTGCTATCGCTCTTATATACCTTCACCTTTCTAAAACTGGTGGAAATGGTGGCGGAGGAGCCGCAACTTCTAACGACCCAATCGGCGATATCCTAGAAGACTACTAAGATAAGAAAGGACTGAAAACATCATGACTGAAAAACTTCAATTAACTAAATCAGATCGTAAAAAAGTTTGGTGGCGTTCAACCTTCTTACAAGGGTCTTGGAACTTTGAACGGATGCAAAACTTGGGCTGGGCTTATACACTCATTCCAGCTATCAAAAAACTCTATACTAAAAAAGAAGATCAAATCGCTGCTCTTGAGCGTCACCTTGAGTTCTTCAACACTCATCCATACGTAGCTGCTCCAGTCATGGGGGTTACTCTTGCGCTTGAAGAAGAACGTGCTAACGGTGTGGAAATCGATGACGCTGCTATCCAAGGGGTTAAAATCGGTATGATGGGACCTCTTGCTGGTATCGGTGACCCAGTATTCTGGTTTACAGTACGCCCAATCCTTGGATCTCTCGGTGCTTCACTTGCCCTTACTGGCAATATCTTGGGTCCACTCCTCTTCTTTGTTGCATGGAACTTGATTCGTATGTCATTCTTGTGGTATGTTCAAGAGATTGGATATAAGGCTGGATCAGAAATCACCAAAGATATGTCTGGTGGTATCCTTCAAGATATCACTAAAGGAGCTTCTATCCTTGGGATGTTCATTCTTGCTGTCCTTGTTCAACGTTGGGTAAATATTAAATTTGCTTTCGATGTTTCTAAAGTTCAACTAGATGAAAAGGCTTATATCCATTGGGATAAATTGCCAGAAGGGTCTAAAGGTATCCAAGAAGCATTCGCACAAGTAGGACAAGGATTGTCTCAAACTCCTGAAAAAGTTACTACTTTCCAACAAAACTTGGATATGTTGATTCCTGGATTATCAGGACTACTCCTTACTTTACTTTGCATGTACTTACTTAAGAAAAAAGTATCTCCAATCACTATTATCCTTGCCCTCTTCGCAGTGGGTATTGTGGCACATGTTCTTCACATCATGTAATCAAGCAACTAAAAAGGAACCAGGTTCTAAAATCTGATTCCTTTTTTCTAGGCTTTTATACTCAATGAAAATCAAAGAGCAAACTAGGAAGCGAGCCGCAGGCTGTACTTGAGTACGGCAAGGCGAAGCTGACGTGGTTTGAATTTGATTTTCGAAGAGTATTATTCTGCCAAGGCTCCCATTGGATCCCATGGTGCAAGAACAATTGGTTCTGCTTCATAGGCAGCCTGTTCTTCGGCTGTCAGCAATTCTTTACGGACAACGATTTGGTAAGTGTATTCGTCCATCCAAGCGTCTGAGGCAACAAAGTAACCATCTGTACCGACCTTGTCTCCCCATGAGTTTTCAACCTTCCACTTGATTGATTTGCCATTTTCGTCCAAATCAACACCTGTCAAGACCATGGCGTGGGTCATCAAGCTTTCGCTGTAGTCCAGACGTCCAGCCTTGTCTTGAGTGAGTTTAATGTCCATGCTTGATTCAAAGTCATAAACATCTGTCGCAAGGATTCCAGCTTTACGGTTGCTGAGCTGGCCGACATCAGAGCCAAACCAAACAGTCTCACCTGCTTGCATTTGGGCAATCGCTAATTCTTTCAAACGCTCCATTGGAACGTTGATGTAACGAACCGCACGGCTACCAACCACATTTCCCAACATCTCAACTGTGTAAGATTTGCCGTAAGGCTTGTCAGCAGTTGGGGCGTTGATAACAGAAACGTAGTCTTCTAGTGGAAGATTGACATATTTCTTGTAAAATTCTTGTGGAGTGATGCCCTTTTCGTTTTGGTAGTTGTTATCCTTATCGCGATAAGCAAAGTCAAACTGACGTGGTGGAAGTCCTAGTGACATAGCAAGGAAGTTAAAGATTTCTTGCAAGAGGTCTTCTTTTTTAGCTTGAACAGTCGCTTGATCTGCGCCAGAAGCAAGCAAGTCACGCAAGATTTGAGCATCTTGACGAAGCAATTTATTAAGGATCGCATTTAGCTCACGACTGCTGCTAGATGAAACAGACTCAGGATAAACTGACTTAGGCACGACACCGTATTTCTCAAAGAGAGAAACGACCATATCCCATTGACCACCATCTTGTTGAGGTGTTTGAAGTAGGAAGCTAACCTTACGGCTCGTCAAGTCTTGGTCTGCAGTCGCAATGACTTGCTCCAAGAACCAGTTTGATTTCTCATACTTGTCCCAGAAGAAAGTGTGGGCTTGTGATAACTCAAAGTTCTCCAGTTTGTATTGAGAAATGAGTTTGTGGCGGAAGGTGTTGAGAGCCGCAAACATCCAGCAACGACCAGACGCTTTCTGGTTGGTTACCTTGTCCTTGGTCAAATCCAATGAGAAAACAGGTGTGTTATCTACATGGCTTTGGCGACGTTCTAGGGCTGCAAAAATTCCGTTATGGCTGGCAGCATTTTCAATCGCTTGGTATTTTACATTTGCTTCATAGTTGGCAAATAGTTTATCTGTAAATGATTCTTGAATCGCGTTCATAGATTCCTCCTTTTATTCTACAGTCTATTATAACTCTTTTCACAAAGGAAGCAACTGAAAAACATAAAAGGCAAGGATATTCTTCCTCACCTTTTCAAATATAAATGAAATTAAGCAATATTCGCAAGGAGAATTTCTAATTCTTCCTTGGTCAAGCGACGCCATTCCCCTCGTTCTAGGTTCTCATCCAATACTAGAGTTCCCATAGTCAAACGTTGCAAGTCTACTACTTCCTTGCCACAGTAGGCCACCATACGCTTGACCTGATGAAACTTCCCTTCTGCAATAGTCACACGGATTTGGCTCTGATTCTTTTCTGCATCCGTGGAAAGAATCTCCAGTCCAGCGGGCTGACAGGTAAAGTCTTTGAGCGGAATACCCTCAGCAAATATCTCCACATCTTCTTGGGTCATAATTCCCTTGACCTGGGCCAGATAGGTCTTATCCACATGACGCTTTGGCGAAAGAAGAGCATGGGCCAGCTTGCCGTCATTGGTCAAGAGCAAAAGACCATGCGTGTCAATATCCAAGCGTCCTACTGGGAAAACTTCCTTGCTCCGCGCCAAGTCATCCAACAAGTCCAGAACGGTTCTGTGCTTGGGATCCTCAGTCGCTGAGATAACTCCTTTGGGCTTGTTCATCATGTAGTAGACAAACTCTTCATACTCCAACACTTGCCCGTCAAAGCGAATCTCATCTCTTTCTTCATCAATCTTCAATTTAGCTGATTTCTCTTTTTTTCCATTTACCGTCACGCGACCAGCCTTGAGCAAGTTTTTGACCTCAGTTCGGCTCCCCACAGCGCAGGCAACTAAAAATTTATCTAATCTCATAGAACTATTATATCATATCAAAAGGAGGCTGGTACAATGACCAACCTCCTTTTCGTTTCATACTCTTCAAAAATCTCTTCAAACCGCGTCAAGGTCGCCTTGCCGTATGTATGGTTACTGACTTCGT
>NZ_VMLO01000016.1:0-15729 GCF_013276735.1 Streptococcus sp. 1559 | reverse complement strand
AGTTCATACCAATGGGAGTAAGGCAGAACAGATGAATTATGCTGTTAAGTTAAATGAGAAGGCTCTATCTTTCATCTACTCTGTTATTAAAGGGCATTCTATTGATGGATGGAAGTTGATTAGTGATACTTGGTATTATTATAAGAACAGTACGAAACAAACAGGTTGGCAAAGTATAAATGGCAAATGGTATTATCTTGAAACCTCTGGTTCAATGTCCACAGGTTGGAAATATGTACGAGGAAGATGGTATTATTTAGATAAGACCAATGGTGATATGAAGACTGGTTGGTATAAAGATGGTTCAACATGGTACTATTTAGATCCTACTAATGGAGATATGAAAACAGGTTGGATAAAAGTATCAGGTGAATGGTATTATCTCAATTCAAGTGGTGCTATGGTTACAGGTAGTCAGACGATTGATGGTAAAGTTTATAACTTTGCTTCATCTGGTGAGTGGATTTAATATTGGAGGGTATATACATGAAACTTTTGAAAAAAATGATGCAAGTTGGATTAGCAGCAATATTCTTTGGTTTTCTAGCTACAAATGTAGTATTTGCAGATGATTCTGAAGGATGGCATTTTGTCCAAGAAAACGGAAGAACCTACTACAAGAAGGGGGACCTCAAAGAAACGGACTGGCGAGTGATTGATGGTAAGTACTATTATTTTGATTCTTTATCTGGAGAGATGGTTGTCGGCTGGCAATATATACCTGCTCCATACGAAGGGGTTACGATTGGTTCTTCTCTAAGGAAAGATATTGCTTTTAGACCAGATTGGTTTTACTTTGGTCAAGATGGGGTACTACAAGAATTTGTTGGCAAGCAAGTGTTAGAAGCAAAAACTGCTACAAATACCAACAAACATCATGGGGAACAATATGATAGCCCAGCAGAGAAACGAGTCTATTATTTTGAAGATCAGCGTAGTTATCATACTTTAAAAACTGGTTGGGTTTATGATAATGGGGACTGGTATTATTTGCAGAAGGATGGAGGCTTTGATTCTCGCATCAACAGATTGCCTGTTGGGGAGATAGCACGTGGTTGGATCAAGGATTATCCTCTAACCTATGATGAAGAGAAGCTTAAAGCGGCTCCATGGTACTACCTAGATCCAGCAACTGGCATCATGCAAATAGGATGGCAATATCTAGGTAATAACTGGTACTACCTTCGTTCATCAGGAGCTATGGCAACTGGTTGGTATCAGGAAGGCTCAACTTGGTACTATTTAGATGCTGAAAATGGTGATATGAAAACGGGCTGGCAATACCTTGGTAACAAGTGGTACTATCTCCGTTCATCGGGAGCTATGACAACTGGTTGGTATCAAGATGGTTCAACTTGGTACTACCTAAATGCAGGTAATGGAGATATGAAGACAGGTTGGTTCCAGGTTAATGGCAAATGGTACTATGCTTATAGCTCAGGTGCTTTGGCAGTGAATACGACCGTAGATGGCTATTCTGTCAATTATAATGGCGAATGGGTTCGGTAATGACAGGGAGCTTATAATTATATTAGAACACTCGCTTAATCAAAGAAGTGACTTTGTTGTACTTGACCTGACGATTGGGGAGATTAAAAGCATGTGAAATCTACACATGCTTTTTCGTTAGTTATGAGTGTTGAACTTGACTAACCATTGACAAAAGATAAGAGCAATCAAAATAAGATACAAAAATATCAATGCTAACTGCACCGAAACGCTCGATGCTATGGATAGGGCTAATAGGGAGAGCAGGGACGGGGCGAGAATGTCCACTGTGCTCAGAGCAGAGCCCACCGTCCCCATCTTGTCACTGGGGATATAGGCAAAGACAGCTGCTTGTAGGCGAGGGCTGAGAATGCCGATAATCGTAGAACTGATGAAACTGGTCATGAAAATTACGATATAGGCTTGACAAAGGATACTAGTTATTAGAGCCAATAGGGAAATCTCACAGAAAACCAAGAGGTGCGTGAAACGGATATTTTTAAATAGATTACTGCTGGTCATATTGCCAAGGATAGCTCCACAAGAAATGATGATGGAGAGCAGGGCGAGGAGTTGCCCAATGCTCAGTTGTGCTAGTGTCTGTTGGATGAAGCGGAGGGCAATCAACCGAGGAGACACATCCAAGATGGCAATCATACTGGTCGTCAGAAACAGTAGTATGACGGTATCTTTTAACCTCAGGAGCACAGCCAGCGACTGTTTAAGATGTTGAAAATATTTCTTAAAACTCAGTGCTGTATGTGACATTTCAATCCTTTTTTCAACCTCATACAAGGTATGTCGAATAACATACAGGCCCCAAAAGGCAATGACAAAAGTCAGAGTGTTGATAAGGGAAATAGTTTGAATACTCATAACATTGATAAGGAATGCACCAGCTAGATTGGCGACAATGCGGACAACCCTCATCAGAGACTGCCTGAACCCCATGGCATCATGCAGGTCGTCCTTAATTACACTGATGTAGAGGGCGTTCATCATGTAGGCAGACAGGTAGCTCAAGGTGTCAGAGATAAGGTTGATGATGACAATCATAATGACTGAAACTAATGAAAAGGGCGACAAGACGAGAAATACTGTCAAAATAGCGTAGAGCAGGATTTTGATTTTGGCAATCCAGAGTGCGTGTTTGACTCTATTTTCTTGAAAATCTCCTAGAATTCCGAGAAAGAGTTGCGATAGTAGGGGAACCACCTCTGAAATGGAAATCAGTAAAATCGCTAGCGGAGCGAAATTGTACTGAGCCACATAATTGATAATGGCGAGGTAGAAAATACTGTCGCCGAATGATGAAAAACAGCTGTTTAGCAGCAACTGTCTATATATGTTGTTTGTCCAAAATAATTTCATACATTTCTCCTTATGTCTGCACATCGAATGGGAATTTATTATTTAATAGACACCAATATACCCCATGCTTCCTATTCCGAAGTCAAACAAATCTGCTTTACCACTATCTCCTTGAAACATCAGTAAACCGTGATCATCTCGTTCAGAACATGCTAAAATTACCTGTTGGATTTTTTTCATCAGTAATTTGTTTTGATTGTAGACAGTGGTTTGTAGTAAGCTAGTTATTCCGTGGCAATATCCTGTCATCATTTTTAGATGATGGTCAAAAACAAATTCTTGATATTTACTAATAATATCTTTGTTTCCGTCACAATCGTACATACAAAGATATAAGATTATTCCGGAAATTCCTTCGCACCAAGAAAGTTATAAATTTCCTAAATTTTTAGTATTAGAAGTAATTTTTTCTAATAATTTTTTTAATTCAGTATGGAATGTATGGAGATCATTATAGAACATAGAAGGTTCTAAGACTTTAGAATAGGCAAATAAAGCCTATGCAATTCCACAATATCCATGAGCAAAGCTATAGTCTAAAATGCTTTCTTTGGCTGTATCTCTTTGTAGGAAATAATGCTAAATTTCCCCTATACTATTGTGGATGAAAATTTTAAGAGTATTGTCATTGGTAAATTGATAGTATTTTATTAATGACAATAGGACACCAGATTTTCTCAATGCAAAGTCTATTTCCTCTAGAGTATCATAATTCTCTATTAATTTCTTAGCGGTGACGTTTGCTAATTGTAGATAGTATTGATTTTTACTGATAGAAAATAAATGTAGGAGTAACCATAGATAGCCTGAATCACCAAATAGCAGCGAGTATTGATATTCATATGTGTGTGTCGTTCTAATTGTCACTGCTTTCTTGATGATAGAGAGTATTTTAGAATCCAGTTCTGGGGGGACAATTTATTTAGAGGAAACAGTAGTCCAGCTATTCCGTGTTGGAATGATAAATTACTTACGAAATTTCCAAATTCTGTTGAAGAAGTGATCCTTCCTTCAGAATTTACAGTTTTATCTAGTAAAAATCGTAGAACACTATTACATTCCGTTTTGTAATCATATTTATGTTCCTCTATTTTTTTAATTTTGACTAAATTATTTGTTTGACTTAAATTTAGTAGGTATTGTAACCAAAATAGTTGCTCATCTGTGAGCTGACCTTGAGTATGTGATAGTTCTAGTAATTGAATAGGATCCTTTAGTTAGATTCGATCAATCCATAACATAACAACATTTTTAGGACAACTTGTCAAATATTAGTATATATTTTTACATCTTGAATTGTCAAATTAAGTGCATAACTTTCCCGTAGCATATGTACTGACCCCCAAAAGTTAGACAATTAATTTATCCAAAGGATTTAGTTCTGTACTGCACAGGACTAAGTCCTTTTAGTTTTACCTTAATTCGTTTATTGTTGTAGTAATCAATATAGTCTACAATAGCTTGTTCCAATTGCTTAAGCGACTGAAACGACTTCTCATAACCGTAAAACATTTCCGATTTCAGAATCCCAAAGAAAGATTCCATCATGCCGTTGTCTGGGCTGTTGCCCTTGCGTGACATGGATGCTTGAACTCCCTTACTCTCTAGGAACCGATGATAAGAATCGTGTTGATATTGCCAGCCTTGATCACTATGGAGAATCGTATTCTCGTAGTGCTTCTCTGTGAATGCCTGTTCCAACATTGTTTGTACTTGTTCTAAGTTGGGTGAAGTTGAAAGATTATAGGCGATAATTTCACTATTAAAGCCATCTAAAACTGGTGATAAGTAAAGCTTTTGAGTACTTGCTGGAATGGCAAATTCTGTCACATCTGTGTAGCACTTTTCCATTGTTTTAGAGCCTTCAAATTGACGTTGAATGAGATTCTCTGCCTTTTTGCCAACGTCTCCTTTATGAGAAGAATATTTTCGTTTCTGTCGCATTTTAGCTTGTAAATTGAGTACTTTCATCAAGCGTTGAACTCTTTTATGATTTACCAGATAACCACGATTTCTTAGTTCTAAATGAATCCGACGATAACCATAATTTCCCTTGTGTTCGATAAAAATGGATTGAATTTCAGCTTTAAGCTCTTGATTCTTATCTAGTTTGTCTAGCTGTTTCAAGTGATAGTAGTAGGTCGAACGAGCTAGTTTAATGACTTTTAGAAGAAGATCTAACGAAAACTCAGTCATTAATTCTTGAACAATTTCTGTCTTTCTTCTTTCTCTTCTTTCTCTTTTTCCTCCTTCAATCGGAGTTCTCTTAACTTTTTTAGGATGGCATTCTCCGCTCTCAGGTACTCATTTTCTGCTTGAAGACGTTCTAATTCTGTCCTCTCTTCAGGTCTCTTTTTTGGCTTACGTCCCATTTTAGGTACTCTCCCTCTTGTTTTCTCAACAATAGTATACCCGTTTTTCTTGTATTGTGCTAGCCAATTAAGAAGTATCGTACGACTTGGGAGGCCGTATTCAAGAGAAACTCTATTTTTAGTCCAGCCTTCATGTATGACTTTATCAATCATTTCTTGTTTTAAATCAGGAGAATAGTAACGATTTTTTCCTTTTTTGACGAACTCTATTCCGTAACGATCAATCAATTTAATCATATACCTAATATTAGAATTGTTTATCCCAAATTTATTTGAAAGCTTCTCTAAGCTATATCCTTGTTTTCTAAGTTCATAGATCTGAACTTTATCATCATAAGTTAATTTCATAATAAAAATACCCCAAAAGTTAGATTTTGTCTGTCTAACTTTTGGGGTGCAGTTCACCTAATATTATGCGTTTTTTCCTATTTTAAAGACTTTTATCCACCTATTATACAAAGTTAAATATCCATCACAGTTTACCATTAGCCTTCATTACTTAACCCATTCGCCATTATAGTTTAAGTAGTAACCACCTACTGTGGTATTAACAGCTAAAGCACCTGAACCATAGGCATAGTACCATTTACCATTGACTTGGAACCAGCCTATCTTCATATCTCCATTACTTGCATTTAGGTAGTACCAAGTTGAACCATCTTTCACCCAACCAGTAGACATTGCACCTGATGAACGAAGGTAGTACCAACTGTTACCAACATAAGCCCAACCTGTCTTCATATCACCATTTTGAGCATCTAGATAATACCAAGTTGAACCATCTTTCACCCAACCAGTTGCCATAGCACCTGATGAACGGAGATAGTACCAGTTATTACCTAGATATTGCCATCCTGTTTGCATTGCAGCAGTTGTTGGATCAAGGTAGTACCAAGCTGAACCATCATTTATCCAACCTGCACGTCTTTCACCACCAATATAGTTTTCTCCATTAATTTCTGTTTTAGCTAGATAATACCAGTTAGACTGATCATAAAGCCAACCTGTCTCTAAAGAATGATTCTGATTAAAGTAATAGTTCGTGTAATAACGCTTCTCTTCTTTATCTTCTGAATCTTCTGAATCTTCTGAATCTTCACGTTTTTCCCCGTACTCTTTTCCAACACTGTCTTTTGTTTTAATCTCTAATGCTTTCCAGCCAACAAATTCTTGTAGTACCCCATCTTGTCCAAAATAGTACCACTTGTGTTGAAGGCCGATTTCATTAACTGGTTGGTTATCTAATAAATCATCACGATAACCTGTTCCAGGAATTTCTAAGTATTGCCATCCAACTACCATTTCTCCTTTATCACCAAAATAGTAAGTTTTTCCGTCTATTTTATGCCAATAGATTGCTTTATGAGCATCTTTTACATAATATTTTCTATTATCCTTATCAACAAATTGGCCACCTGTGGTATCCGCAAAAACAGTATTTGTAGCTAGCAAACCAAAGAAAAATGCTGTCAGTCCAACTTGCATAGTTTTTTTCAAAAGTTTCATTTATATGTCCTCCAATATTAAATCCACTCACCAGATGAAGCAAAATTATAAACTTTACCATCGATAGTTTGGCTACCTGTTACCATAGCTCCACTTGAGTTAAGATAATACCAGTTTCCTCCTACTTTTATCCAACCTGTTTTCATGTCTCCATTAGTAGGATCTAGATAGTACCATGTTGAACCATCTTTATACCAACCAGTCTTCATATCACCATTTTTATTATCTAAGTAATACCATCTGCCTCGTACATTTTTCCAACCTGTTGCCATTGAACCAGAGGTTCCCAAATAATACCATTTTCCATTTACTTTTTGCCAATCTGTAAGCATCTTACCAGAAGCATCTAGATAGTACCAAGTATCATCTATTTTCTGCCAACCCGTTTGTTTATCATGTTGTTTATAATAGTACCAACTGCCACTTAATTTTTTCCATCCTTCAAGAGAATATCCTTTAAGTACTGAATAAATAAATGATAAATTCTGTTCATTTAATTTTACTGCGCTATTAACTTGGTTAGCTTCATCTCCCAAAGTATGTACTCCGACTACACGGTGACTAGCATCATAAACAGCAGATCCACTTGATCCCCCCAAAGTATCAACTTGATAATTCAAAAAAGTACCATCATCACTTAAAACTTGTTTTTTATCTGTATACATTTGATGAATTCCAAAATCATATGATGGATATCCTGTAATCGTCACTGGTGTTCCAGCCAAATTTTTCTGACTATTTGGAAGCCCCAGTGTTCCCAATTTTGCGCCAACAGGCTCTTCTAGAATTAATAGAGCCAAGTCATATTTCGATGCATCTCTAGAATTTAAAGTTCTAAATTCTTTCAAATAACGAACTTCCTTAACCTTGATTTTTCCAAATGGTTCCTGATCTGGACTAGCTGCTGGAAGTACATAAATAGCATCCGCTTCTTTTCCATATTTATGACTGTAGAAGTTATGAGCTGCTGTAATTAAAACATTATCTTTAATAAAATTCGCGCTTCCTCTTCCTTCTATATTCGTTCCATTGGCTACACCATTGTACTCAGACAAAACCATAGCTGAAGTTGAATACGGATATTGTAGAGTATTATCAATTTTAACCAAATCATCATTACCGATAATTACTTCTGATTGATTTTGGTAATATGAACCATATGTTGGCGAAATCTCAGGAAGTGAAAAATTATTAGTTTCTGGACTTTCCTGTAATGTTTCACTCACCTCATATTCTTCACCTGTACTAGAAATAACAGTCAAAGCAGATACTGTCGACAACTGGCTAGCCAATAAAGTACTCGCAATAATTGAAATACCCAATTTTTTATAAAACGTTTTCTTCATTATTTTTATCCTCCTAATGTGATTATAGCATACTATTCTAAATTTCTCAATCTACTATAGAATCAAGAAATCTATCACCTTCTGTAAATACCCTCCATTATCACATAAACAGGTAAACTTTTCAATTAATGACTGCGCTTTTCAATCACGATAGAGGTACTTGCTTGCTTCTTTGATACTAAGTTCAGCCATTCTTTCCTTGTTTTTCTCAATAAAGCATGTTACCCAAGTTGGATTCGTTTTGGAGTAGTCTCGCAGAGTCCAGCCAATGGCTTTATTGGTAAAAAATTCTGTTTGGTTCAAGTTATGAAGGAGAATCTTTTCCATTAATTGAGTATTGGTCTTCTCTTTTCTTAATAACTGGTGGTCAATAGCGACGCGTCTCAACCAGATATTGTCTGACAGGCTCCATTGGAGGGTTATTTTTTCCAGTTCCTGCTTCTCATACACCAAACTCCCTACTACTCGATCTAGGATATCCACCGTATCCCACCAAGACTTGGTAACAACCAACTGCTCTAGCTTAGGCAAATCGCTGTCCTTTAAATAAGACTGCATTGCTTTCAAATAGTTAGCAGCCACATACTGGTATTCTCTAGATTCTTTTTCCCAGCAAGTATCTGCAAAATCCCAATCGATAATCTTTGTTTTTTCGCTTCTGGAAAATATTTTTATAGAGTTTATTTCTTTCAGGCACCGCAATACCTAGAAAAGAAAATTGATGGCGCATATGGGCTTCCATGGGTCTTGCTTTTTAGAGTCTTTTGCTGCTTCTAGCTCCTCAAGTAAATCTGCTAAACTCATCTAAAACTCCTCATGCCCCACCAAGTGGTGCTGAAAGGCATAGACCGCTGCCTGGGTGCGATCGCTGACCTCAAGTTTGGCAAGGATATTGGACACATGGGTCTTGACCGTCTTAAGAGAGATAAAAAGTTCATCAGCGATGCGCTGATTTTCGTAACCCTTGGCAATCAGTTGGAGAACATCTCGCTCACGCGCAGTTAGGTCCTCATGAAGTTCCATGTGATTTCGGTGATATTCGACCTTCTTGCTGACCTCTTGCTCAATGGCCAGCTCCCCAGCAGCCACCTTACGGACGGCATGGAGTAGTTCGTCGGCACTAGAAGTCTTGAGCATATAGCCCCTAGCACCAGCATTTAAGACAGGCATGATTTTTTCATTGTCCAAGTACGAAGTTACAATCAAAATCTTGGCTTCAGGCCATTCTTTAAGGATAGCCAAGGTCGCGTCAATTCCATTCATCTCAGGCATGACAATATCCATGACAATAACATCTGGACGCAATTCCAATGCCAAGTCAATACCTTGAGACCCATTTGCAGCCTCGCCCACAACTTCTACATCGTCTTGGAGGTCAAAGTAGCTTTTCAAGCCCAATCGGACCATTTCATGGTCATCTACCAGTAAAATTTTCATCTTTACTCCTTTATCATTCCTTATCGAGCAGGGGAATACGAATATCAACTGCCAGTCCTTGCTTGGGAGCTGTCAATAACTGAACCGTCCCTGCCATATCTTCAACCCGCTCCTTGATATTGCGTAGTCCATAACTCAGGTCGTCTAAACTCCCTAACTGGAAACCAATCCCATTGTCCACCACCTTCAGCTGCAATTCAACATCTGTCTGATAGAGATAGACATCCAGACAAGATGCCTGGGCATGGCGAAGGGTATTGCTGATCAACTCTTGCAGAATACGGAAGATATGCTCCTCGATTTTTTTAGGCAATTTCGTCACATTTTGCTTGAAACTAACCTTGAGATCACTCTTATCCTCAAGCTCTTTTAAAAGGATTTGAATTCCTTCAACCAGACTCTTCTGCTCCAGCTCAACTGGTCGCAAATGCAAGAGCAAGACCCGTAAATCCTTCTGGGCAGTTTCTACAATAGCTGTGACACTCTGCAACTGGATCTGCATCTTTTCTCTATCCAATTTCAAAGCCTGTTGACTGACACCTGACAAAATCATGTGAGCCGCAAACAACTCCTGACTGACGGTATCGTGCAAATCCCGAGCAATTCGCTTCCGTTCTTTCTCGATGATTTCCTCTTCCTGAGCAAGGCTGTGATTTTCAGCCTTTTGAAGAGCTTCTGTCAAAAGGTTAAGTTTACCTGACAAGGACTTGAAACTGACATCCAAATCTGGATCTGCAACTTGAACCACTTCTTGCCCTGCCAATAAACGCTTGAGATTAGCCTGCATTTTTCTTAGAGAAAGCTCTTCAATACCTCGCCAAAATAGGGCTAAGAGACAGGTCATGGACATGCTGAACACCAACAACAAAAAGACAAATTTTTCTGTTTTTTCGACATCATGCAAGAAAATAGACCAGTCAAAATCAAGGATTTCCATCAAGCTGTGGGAGAAAAACAAGACAAATAAGATGGAGGTGAGAACAATGATTACATAGGCTTGTTTTTTCATCCTCTGACCACCTCCACATCCCCAATCATAGTAGTCAAGAAAATCTTGACACTCTTGTTACTCTTGAGATAGTCTCTTGTTTCTTGATGATAGTGTTCATTGCGAAGGGCTCGCTTGGGCTGATTGAAAAAATTCAAATCCCCATAGAGACAGTTAACGCTAAGGCTGACTTCCACATCTACAGGTACAATGATTTTGGTCGTTCCTACCATCTTTCTGAGGATAATGACATTGTCATGATTGGTTAGAATCACCCTCTCCAGATGAATGGTGTCCTTGCCCATGAGACGAAAGAGATTGATATCATCAAACTGGCAAGTTTGATAACTTGAAAAATGATGGAGATTGCCAAACCAACGATTTTTCTCCTTCTTAACCGTCACAACCTCTTCAAAAACCAAATTTGTCTGCTCTTTTTCCTGGTTCATCATCGGGTAAAGAAGAAAGAGACTATAGATGACCGCAACAAAAATAGCTAGAATCACAAAAGGATTGAGCATGACGATGAAAAAGAAGAGAATGCTTGCCACCACTAAAAGAAGATTATTGCCCTCTTTACCAGTGTAATAGCGAATCAAAAGCAAAAAGAGGAATAAAATCAGCAGAAAACGTGAAAAATGCTCTGAAACCATCAAAATCAGAGCTCCCGTCAAAAGACAGGCTTCGATAAATAAAAAGATTTTAAATTTTCTCATAGGTTGATCCTCTCCTTTCTATTTTATCACACTTCAAAAAAGTCACCTCAGTCTGAGGATGGAAAAAAGGCGGTGGTCACGCCTTTTTCATCTGATCCTTTGCTTCTTTTAATTTTCCATAAAGAAGATAGTCTACTTTTTGCAAATCTGCTATGGTGGCACAATTAAGAGCACACATAATCAAACGCAGATCGTCTTTCCAGCCTTGAACAATACCAATCACTTCTTCAACTGAATAGGTTTCAACCAATTCCAGAACTGTTCGTGACAGTCCTACAGCTTTGGCACCAAAGACCAAACACTTAATCATATCCAGCGGATTCCGAACGCCTCCACTAACCAAGAGTTCGACCTTGTCTTTCCATTCTTGGGCGTTGAGTAGGGCCTGCACGGTAGACTGTCCCCATTGATTGAGGTAATCACGCTGGCCACTGCGACGGTTTTCGATATAGGCAAAGCTGGTGCCACCACGACCTGATAAATCCACTGTACGAACACCCAGTTCATAGGCTCTCTCGATGGTCTTGGCATCCATTCCAAAGCCCACTTCCTTGAGAACAATAGGAACAGGAATTTGCTGGCTATAGTCTGCCAGATGCGATTGCCAGCTTCTGAACTTCCTTTCTCCCTCAGGCATAAGCAATTCCTGCATGACATTGACATGCACTTGCAGGAGAAGAGGATGCATCTCTTCTACAGTCTGAAGGCCTAACTCGACAGGCTTGTCCAATCCAATATTGGTTCCAAGGAGGAGATTGGGATGACTAGACTTGACAGAAAAAGAGTCATCTGCTGGATCTTTGAGTGCTGCGCTATAAGAACCCGTTACAAATAAAATACCACAGGCTTCTGCCACTTGAGCCAACTTTTGATTGATTTCTTTACCTTTTTCACTCCCACCTGTCATGGCATTGATATAAAAAGGAAAATCCCACTTTCGACCAGCAAACTCTGTCGACAGATCGATTTCATCCAGATTGTAAAGAGGCAAGGAAGAATGAAGCAGCTCCACCTCATCAAAGCTATTATAGGAAATTTTCTGCTCAAGGGCATAGCGGATGTGCTCATCCTTACGATTTGTCGTCATGTCCTATCCTTTCTTGGTATAAGAGCTCAATCCCCAGATCGGCCCAACGGTTTTTTAGGGTTTCAGTTGATTGCTCATCAAAACTCAAGGAAATACCACAATCACCACCACCAGCGCCACTGCTTTTGGCAACGGCTTGCAAATCTTGACTGGCTTCTTTCAGCTGTCTAAGCGAAGGCGTATAAATATCTGCGCTCAAGCCTTCTAAGAGATTGCTGGCTGTTTCCACCTGCTCAATAACTTTTTCGGATTTCCCCTGCTCCAAGGCTTCTACCAGAGAAGCCACTGTTTCTTTTGAGGAACTTAAAAAATTCTGATTGATATTTTGCTTGATTTGTTGAACCATATCACTAGATACAGCCACTTCCTTGGTCCATCCCACTAGGAAATCACATTCTAAAGTTGGTTTCACTTGTGAAATTGAAAAGTCCCAATCACGCTCTAAAACAGTCGCCAAATTTTCTTCTTTCAACCAAGCTGCTACCTGCTGGCGATCAAATGACTGGTAAAGAACCAAATCCTCTGCCACAATACAGGCAAGATCCCCCATAGACCCATTGTCTCCGCGCTTGAGCAAGACAGCGCTAGCCAGCTTGAACAAAAGCTCCTGATCAACCGAAAGCTTATACAGAGCTAGCAGAGCCTTGATGACCAAAACAACGACGCTACCGCTAGAACCTAGACCAAACTTTTTCCCTTCCCGTTCCATTTTTCCTCGAATTTCTAGAGAAAAATGTCTTAAAGTTTGACCTCGATAAGTCAGGAAATCTTCCACTAAAGCAATCGTTTCTTGAATCAAGCTGTAGTCAGAATTTGGCGCCAAATCTACTGCGAAATCAAACAGATCTGAATAAATACGGTAGCTGTCAGAAAAAGCAATATCGCCCTTCATATAGATGGGAATGGCCTTTATCAAGGCCAACTGTCCGGGCTCTAAAATAGCATATTCACCTGCCCAATAGAGCTTTCCACAAGTTTTAACAGCAATCATCTTGACTCAAATCCTTTGTTTTTGACACAATCAAGCGGTAACGTTGACCGAAGATTTTTGATAAATGCTCCAAGTCTTTCTCTTGACAAAGAACTTTGACATTAGGACCGGCATCCATAGTAAAGTAGCAGGCCTCTCCTTGCTCGCGAAGTTGACGAACAAAGTCCATCGCTTCATAAGATGAATCGGTCAGATAAGAAAAGGCTGGTGATGCTGTTTTTGTCGTAGCGTGCATAGCAAGAGCATTTTTCTCCGTTAATTCTCCAATCTTGGCAAAGTCATTTTCCTTGAGATAAATCAGCATATCCTGATAGTCCTTCTCAGACTGACGAACCCAGTCGTCAAAAGTCGTCGAAGTCTCCACACAAAGTTTCATCCCGTCACGGCTAGAGATTGGTTTTTTCTTGTCCTCTAGCACCAACATGATCATAGCTAGTTTCAAGTTTGTCTCTACAGGGTAAATTCCCCCACTATCCTTGTCCCAGGCACCTAGTGGTCCATAAAAACTCCGAGAAGAAGAACCTGAGGCAAACTTAGCCTCCTGTGCCAACTGACTCCGAGACAAACCAAGCTGGAAATAAGCATTACAAGCCTTGACCAGGGCGGACAAACCACTAGAACTTGAGGACAGGCCCGCTGCCGTAGGCATATTATTTTGAGTATCGATACGGACAAAGCCCTCACCAGCTGGACGATAACGGTCAATAATCTTACTCATCTTGGCATGCTCGACCTCATTTTGTAGCTGAGCATTGATGTAAAATTCGTCAGCTGTTACATTGGCTGGTAAAGGCGACAAGGTCGTCTCTGTATACATATTTTCCAAAGTTAGAGAAATACTGCTAGTAGCAGGCACTATCTCTTTTTCTTTTTTCTTTCCCCAATATTTGATAATAGCAATATTTGCGTAGGAACGTACTGTTACAGGCTCTCTATCCATGTCTGAACAGCTCCTTTCTCTTCTAATCTTTCTGCTAATTCTTGTGCGTGTGTCAAATTATCTGCCAAGGCTATAATACAGCCTCCTAGCCCACCACCGCTCATCTTGGCACCCAGAGCACCATGGCTAAGAGCCGTTTCAACCAGATGGTCTGCCTCAGGGCTACTGACCCCAATTTCTTTTAAATGTAAATGCGCTTGACTGAGGATTTGTCCCAGTTCTTCAGCATCTTTTTGTGAAATCGCATCCTCTGCCTGCTGGGTCAATTCTCCCAAGGCATGCAAAAATGGTAGGGCATCCTTGCCCTTATTTTGAACCACTTGGATGGCTTCACGAGTATGACCATAAACACCCGTATCGGCAATCACCAAATAGGCGGATAAATCCATCTCAAGTTCTGTAAATCCTACGTTCTTGATAAAGCGAATAGGTTGGTCACTGAGACAGGTCTTAGCATCCAAACCACTAGGATTCATATGGGCAATCATTTCAGCTCGATTGACCAAGATTTCTAGTACATCATGAGGCAGATCGGCCTGATAGTAGTCAAATACCGCACGAATGGCCGCTATGCTGATAGCCGCTGACGAACCCATCCCCCGTTTCTCAGGGATAGCCGAGTCAATCTCACAACGAATGCAGGCTTCTGTGATATCCAAATACTCCAGTGAGGCATAAACCGCCATGGACAAGGTATCCTCCTCATAAAGGCGCCAAGGACTCTCTGCAGGAACTACCTTACAGGTCACCTCCACCTCCAAAAGAGGCAGGGAAATGGCAGGATAACCGTAAACGACCGCATGTTCCCCTATTAAAATTATCTTACTATGTGCCTGACCGACACCAACTTTTTTTGTCATTTTTTCCTTTTACTAGACGAAAAACGTCTTATTTTTCATACAAGTATTAATTCTTTCCTATCTATTTTATTATATTTTCACAAAAAAAGCGATTGTTTCCATTCACAATCGCTTCTTTCATTATTGAACCCATTCGCCATTATAGTTGACAGAATAGCCATTTACAGTCGTATTCACTGCCAAGGCACCTGAGCTATAAGCGCGTAGTACCATCTGCCATTGACCTGGAACCAACCTGTCGTCATAGAACGACGAAAGAAACTCCATACCGTTAAGTAAAGAGGAAAGTCGTGAGGGAGCATGCGCCATTGACAACCTGTTTTAGTGACGTACAAAGTCTCATTAACAAGTACTCGTTTCGGCCATTTATAGGTGCGGTGTTTGGAGAAATAGGGTTCAATCTCCCAAGAGGCATAGGGGTGCGCATAATAGATATGTTCCTCAGAAAATACATCAGACAAGCGGTTAAATTCTGTACCATTATCTGCCGTGATGGACAGAATCTTGTCTTGTTTTAAGATGAGTTTTAAAGCCTGATTGACCGCCTCAGCACTTTTATTTGGAATCAATCGGATAATTTGATGCCTAGTCCTTCGATCAGTTAAGACCAGTAAACAATAATTTTTC
>NZ_VMLO01000015.1:0-16515 GCF_013276735.1 Streptococcus sp. 1559 | reverse complement strand
AAACTTTCTAAAATCCATAACTTTTTCTCCTTTAAAGATATGATTGAAGAGAACATGTCCTTTTCCTCTTCGATTGACAATAATATATAAATAGCAACTTACGACTATTTACCCCACTGTATCTCCTATGAAGAATATACAGTCTAACAGCAATTATACCCCCCCCCCCCCCCCGAATTTTGCAAGGAAAAACATTTGATTTTTTAGGTTTTGTAATTCGAATGTAATAATGTCTTTAGTAAATCGAACGTGAAAATGTCCCATTTGATAAAATAGTCGTATGAAAAGGATCCAACTGAATATGAATGAAGCGAAAAAATATCTTGTGATAAAAGCTATAGACCAAGGAAAGAAAACAAAGAATCGAGCCTGTGTCGAACTGAACCTTTCTAAAAGACAAAGCAATCGTCTGCTACTAGCCTATCAACAGAAAGGAAAAGAAGTCTATTTCAGCAGAAAGACGAAAGCATTCGTTATAAAAGAAGTTGACGGTGACATCTACCTCAATATCGCTGACAAAATCTATCACACAAAGGAGCTACTAGTTCATGAACTCTATTCGAAAAACTTTGAACCAGAACCAGAACAAAAAAAGAAAGACGCAAGTATATCCCTCCACAAACCCATCCGTGGAAACTCACATCTTTCAAACAATATCTTCAGAAAAATAAAAAGGATTATGAAGAGTTTACTAGTGAGGAGCTTCATTCTCCTCATCTACAAGTATAATCTATTTCTCGCTAAATGGGAAGCTGATCCTTAAAGGAAATCACTCTATCCCTTACATTTAGGAGAGAGAAAGCAAGGAGTCTAAGACAAGCATTTCATTTGATAAGAGGCTTGGAGCTGTGAGGCTGGAGAGCTGTGAGGCTGGAGAGCCAAGGCTAAGACTAGCCTTGGTTTAGCTGAAAAAACAGCTTCAAGGGTTCCTCGTATCAAATAAAATCAAAATAATTGCCCTCAATCTCACCATTTTTTTGGGACATCATCACTTTCGATTGACAATTCTTCAGTGAAATGAGTTTGTCACAAATCTCAAACCAGCTAAAAGTAGTTCATAAATAAATGCCAACTTCCTTTCTCTATCTGTAAGATACTCATCAGATTATATAGTCTAGGAAGTAAGAGTTCTTTTTTATCCCTTTTTTTGTAATAGGCGTACCTCTCACTACTAATTACTTGCAATAATACCCGTATAACTTTTACAGCGGTGTTAGTTCAGTTCCTTCATAATATCGATGTTAACTTTTAACACAGACACCCTATCTTCACCTAGAAATCCAAAAATTTTTGTTACTGTATGCTTGTCAATGATTTCTTCCAGTCTAGGCAAGCTAATACCTGTTGTCTTAGAAATACGGGGGAGTTGTAGTTTAGCACTTTCTGGACTGATTTCTGGATCCAATCCCGAAGCCGATGTTGTTACCAAATCAGCAGGGATATCTCTGATTGAAATAGTTGGGTTTTCTTCTATGAGAAGAGACAGTTCCTTTTGAACACGTACTTTTAGTTCAGGATTACTAGGAGCCAGATTTTGGGAACCAGAAGTAATATCCCGCCTTTGTCCACTTGGGTCTCCTTCGCTAAGGTAAGTATTATACTGAATAGCAGATGGTCTACCATGCAGAAAAGCAGCTGACGAAAATTCTTGCCCAATTAAAGCCGACCCAATAAGCTTCCCATCCTGCTTAATTTGACTACCATTGGCTTGAACAGGAAAAATAAACTGCCCTAATCCGGTAATCAGCAAAGGGTAAAATAATCCACAAACCGCCCCAAATAAAAGACTTAGTCGGACAGAACGTCTGATATGTATAAATATTTTTCTCATGATTGTTATTCATTCCTTTCATGTTCAACCCAAGGAAAAGACACTGATTCTTTTAAACGTAAAGCAATGTAGATAAGTTTCAATCTTATTCCTCTAAACATTATATTATATTAAACTAATCTTATCAGGATAAACCCAATAGATACAATAATGGAGTAATACTCATATCAATGATTTTAATTCCAATAAACGGGATGAAGACTCCACCCAAACCATAAATCAGCATGTTATGAGCCAAAACTTTTTCTGACCTTTGAGGCTTATAAGAAACTCCTTTCATCGCAATCGGAATTAGAAGAGGAATAATAATGGCATTGAAAATCAGAGCCGATAAAATTGCGCTGGAAGACGTTGATAATGACATAATATTTAACGATTGCATTTGGGGGATACTGCGCATAAAAATAGCTGGAATAATGGCAAAGTATTTGGCAATATCATTAGCAATTGAAAAAGTGGTTAAAGCTCCTCGCGTCATTAATAATTGCTTTCCAATTTCAACGATATCCAGAATCTTGGTTGGATCGCTATCTAAATCCACCATATTAGCAGCTTCTTTAGCAGCACTTGTTCCAGAATTCATAGCAATACCGACATCTGCCTGAGCTAGTGCTGGGGCATCATTAGTCCCATCTCCTGTCATCGCAACAACTTTTCCTAAGCGTTGTTCTTTTTTAATAGCTTCAATTTTATCTTCTGGCTTGCATTCAGCGATAAAGCTATCAACGCCTGCTTCTTGAGCTATGGTCGCAGCGGTAAGAGGATTATCACCGGTACACATAATAGTTTTAATTCCCATTGCCCGTAGGCGAGCAAAACGCTCAACTAAACCTGGTTTGATGGTATCCTTGAGAGCAATCACTCCCAAAATATTCTGCCCCTCCACTACTGCCAGTGGAGTTCCCCCAGCTGAAGCAATTCTTTCACTGATAGACTTCAAATCTTTCGGAATCACACCACCTTTACCTTTAATATAGCGACTTATAGCATCTGTGGCACCCTTACGTATCATTCCCCCATCAACAAAGTCTATCCCACTCATTCGTGTTTGAGCAGTAAAATCAATAAAGGTCATATCTTCAGAAATAGGAGGAATACTTGCCCCATATTCTTTAGCAAGCTTAACAATTGATTTTCCTTCCGGTGTATCATCCTGTAGAGAACTTAGCATAGCTGCTCTTATTAAAGACTCTTGACTAACACCATCTACAGGAACAAAATGAGCAGCCATACGATTTCCAAAGGTAATGGTTCCTGTTTTGTCCAAAATCATAGTATCCACATCACCACTAGACTCCACTGCTTTTCCTGACATAGCAATCACATTAAACCGTGTAACGCGATCCATACCTGCAATTCCAATTGCTGACAGCAGACCTCCAATTGTTGTTGGAATTAAACATACGGTCAATGCCACAAGAGTAGTAACTGTAATCTTTATGTGCAAAGCGCTAGCAATCGGGTACAAACTTCCAATTACCATTAAGAATATAATTGTTAAGCTGACTAGCAAAGTATTCAAGGCAATTTCATTAGGGGTTTTTTGCCGAGAAGCACCCTCTACCAAGGAAATCATTTTGTCCAAGAAAGACTCTCCAGCACGTGAGGTCATTTTCAACTTAAGCCAGTCACTAGCAAGAGTTGTCCCTCCTGTTACAAAAGCAAAATCACCACCAGGTTCTTTGATCACCGGAGCTGACTCTCCTGTAATAGCTGATTCGTCTACAGAAGCAATTCCTTCAATAACTTCACCGTCACCAGGAATTAATTCTCCTACCTTAACCAGAACGATATCTCCTTTTTGCAAGGCTGTGGCCTCAATAGTTTCTTCAAGAAGGGTCTGACCATCATTATCAAAATAGAGTCGTCTAGCTGTCATATTTTCTTGCGTCTTTTTTAAACTTTCAGCCTGTGCTTTTCCTCTTCCTTCCGCAATGGATTCAGCAAAATTAGAAAATAATAAAGTTAAAAATAAGATCACTGCTACTATGCCATTATACAATCGACTACTTTGGCTATCTTGTTGAGCATCAACGGGGATAATTGTTAAAAAGAAGGTCAAAACAAAACCAACTTCAACTACAAACATTACTGGATTTTTAATCATGTAACTAGGGCGAAGTTTTACGACCGCTCCTTTAAGGGAACTGAGTAGTATCTTTTGTGTCAGAAAGTAAGTTTTCTTTGAAATCATAATAAACCTCATTGAGTTAGAAATTCAGCTAAAGGTCCTAGTACAAGGACTGGTAAGAAAGTTAAGGCTGATATAATCAACACTATCACACCTAAAATAATGGCAAAAGTCCCCGTATCTGTTTTTAAAGAACCTAGGGAATCATTCACATGTTGCTTAGTCATTAACGAACCAGCAATCGATAGCTGAAGAATCAAAGTCACATAGCGTCCAAAAAACATAGCTAATCCTGTAGATATATTCCAGAATAAAGTATTGTCTTTTAGTCCTTCAAATCCCGATCCGTTGTTAGCAGAAGCTGAGGTAAATTGATAAATCACTTGTGATAAAGAATGAAATCCTGGATTGGTAACACTGTTAAATCCTGCTGGCAATGAGACAGCTACTGCTGAAAAACCTAGAATAATCATAGGGTGAACCATGATGGCTAAAGCAATTAAAGTCATTTCTTTACCTTCAATTTTTTTTCCTAAATAAACAGGTGCACGCCCAATCATTAATCCACAAATAAAAACAGTAAGAAGAACGTACAGCATCATATTCATTATTCCTACACCTTTACCGCCAAATATAACATTGAGCATCATGTTAATCATAGCTACTCCACCACTTAGAGGAGTCAAAGTATCGTGCATATTATTCACGGAACCCGTTGTAAAAGCCGTTGTTATTTCTGTAAATAGACCAGACATTGGAATACCGAACCTAACTTCTTTACCTTCCATACTTCCCATTGATTGATTCAAACCCAATTGATGCAAGACAGGATTTCCTCTACTTTCTGACCAAACAATAATGGATAAACCAACAAAAAATAAGAATAGCATAACAATCAGAAGCGGTCTTGCCTGTCCTCCTAGTTTAATAAACGTAGATTTAGTGGACTTATAAGAAACTTTCTGTACAGATTCAAAGGGATGATCTTCCTTTTTCCTAGATGAAACCATATGACCAAAAACAACTACCATAGAACCTGGTAACAACATCATAGATAGCATTTCAATAATATTTGTGATTACATTAGGGTTTTCAAAGGGAGTTGCTGAATTTGCTGCAAAAAAACCACCACCGTTGGTTCCCAAGTGTTTAATAATTTCAAGAGAAGCGACCGGTCCCATTATAAGACCTTGTAAATTGCCCTCCAAAGTAGTCGCATATAACTCTTTTGATAGTGTTTGGGGAACCCCCTGTGAAATAAGTAACAAAGAGCCTATTATTGAAAAAGGAAGCAACACTCGAGTAATCACCCGAACAAAGTCAACATAGAAATTCCCCATGTCTTGATACTTGCCTGATACACCTCTGATAAAAGCCATAGCAGCAGCATAGCCTGAAGCAGCTGAGGTAAACATCATAAAAGTAATGACAACCATCTGACTAAAAAAAGACAAATCCCTCTCACCAGCATAATTTTGTAAATTAGAATTGGTGATAAAAGATATGACTGTATTGAAACTCAGGCTTGATTCTAATGAACCAACACGGGTGGGGTTCAAAAAGAAAAAGGCCTGTGTTCTTAGGATTACATAAGCCACTAGAGCCATAACAGCATTAGTTAAAATAAGGGCTACAGCATACTCCTTCCAAGTCATTCCTTTTTTGTCCACATCAAGCAACTTATAAATCCACCTATCAATAGGATCCATAATGGGATCTGCAAAAGTTTTTTGCTGGCTAGCTATATGGTAAAGATACTTTCCAGTTGGTAATATAATAATACAAGCCAGTACTAAGACAAATATGATTTGTAACATCTCACATTCCTCCTAAAATCTCTCCGGGTGTAACAGAGCATAAAATAAATAACAGATTAATAAACCAAAAATTATTCCTAATACTATCATAGTACACTCTCCCTCTAATCACCTTTAAGGTGCTTATCACACCAAACAATAAAACCAATCATTAACAAAAAAATAAAAAATAAAACTAGAAACATTATGAAATCTACTAGCATTGTATCCTCCTTCAAGAATATAATCATTCTACCACGAAAAGTATAAAAATGATATAAAGATTACGGATATAAAATAAAGATTATATAAAGATTGTCTCCTAAAATAACCTAAGACAACCTATCCTAAGACTTGTTTCAAATAGCTGCCAAGAAATTACAAATCAGGTGAATAAAATTCTTTTTGGATTATTTGTCATCATAATTTTCAATCTTAATCATACGATAACCGATACCAATATGAGTTTGAACCATTTTAGAGTAACCCAATCCTAATTCGATTTTTTTTCGCAATGTATTAACAAAAACTCTCAAAGCAGAAAAATCTTCCTCATAATATCCCCAAATTTCCTTGACAATAAAACGATAAGTCAACACTCTATCAACATTCTCTGATAGAAGACAAAGCAACTTATACTCAATCGGGGTTAAGTGAATTTCTTGGTTATTAACAAATACACGATTAGATAAAAAATCAACATGTAGCCAGCCATTAGTAAAAGATGATTTTTCAGAATTACCGTCACTTTGTTGATTAATCTGCTTTGACCTCCTAAGACTAACTCTTAACCGAGCGAAAAGCTCATCAATGCTAAAGGGTTTCGTCAAATAATCATCTGCCCCAGCATCAAGTGCATCAATCTTGTCACTTTCTTCTCCACGTGCACTAACAACAATAACAGGTAGCTGTGAAAAGCTACGAATCTTGTCAATAATGTCTTTACCATCCATATCTGGCAAACCCAAATCCAATAATAATAAATCTGGAAATTGCGAAATGATCTGACGCAAAGCTTCCTCTCCAGTCCGAACTGATACATAATGATAACCTTCAACTTCCATTGCTAAGGATAAAAGTCTGTTAACGGAAGAGTCATCTTCACAAATTAAAATCTTAACATTTTCATTTTTCATGTAATACATTCACCTCCGCTAGTGGTAGTGTAAATCCAAAGATAACTCCTTTAGGAGTATTGTCATGGACGTAAATAGTCCCCCCATGTGCTGTAATAATACTCTTACATAAAGATAGTCCTATACCTAGGCCTCTTTTACCATCGGATGCCAAATTTTCTGATGTATAAAAAAGGTCAAAAATCTTTTCTTTTGCTTGATCGTTAATACCAGGACCATCGTCAGAAACCTCAACCACCAGGTTCTGATCCTTTCTATTACTCGTCAATGTAATTAAAGATCCTTCATGCGTATATTTAACTGCATTGTTAATGATATTAACCAGTACTTGCACAATCAAGGGAGCATCCATTTTAGCTATTAATAAATCATCTGATAAAATTAAAACAAAGTCATGATTCTTAATATGTTGATCCACATGTTTCAAAGCTTCTTCAATCAACTCATCGAAAACATTTATTCTTAATGAAAGAGTAGTATCATTATCCAATTTAGTAATTGACAATAAATTTTCAATCAGATTAATCAACCACATAGAGTCATCGTAAATATAGGCAGCTAATTCTATCATACGCTGTTTCTCCATAATTCCCCCCGTCTCCATCATTAATTTAGACTGACCTGATATGCTTGTAAGTGGAGTTCTCAAATCATGTGAGATTCCCCTTAACAAATCAACCCTTAACTGTTCTTTTTGTATTTTAAGTTCCATTTTTTGTTGTTCTTCGCGTAATGCTTCTTTTTCTAATGCCAAGGATGCCTCTCCTAAAACAGTTAGAATAACAGATTTTTCAAACAGGTCAATCATTGTTTTATCCTCTATTAAAATACCAATAATAGCAAAAACAGAATCTTTACCTCTGACAGATAAATACAGAAATTTAGCAGCAGACAAGGTGTTTGTTGTTGCTCCAGCTTGTTTATTATTATATAAAACCCACTCAACCACTCCTCGCTCATTGTACTGATAGTAATCAGCTAAGGTCCTCAAAGAATGACTGGTAGGGAAATATTTCGGCGTCTCCAAAGTACCACCTGTTACAGGATAAATCACCACATCACTATTCAATAATTTTTTGACTTGAATAGCTAGTTCTTCTAAAATAGAAGGAATAGAGTCTGCCTGAGATAATCCTCTATTTGTTTGTAGTAACAACTCTGTTAGATAAGATTTTTCAGTAGATAATCTTGCCTGCTCTTGAATCCTTTTTATGAGACTAGAAGTAATCAGACCAGTAATTAACATAATAGCAAAAGTCATAGGATAAGTAGGATTAAAAGAAGTAAAAGTGTAGTAGGGGGCCACAAAAAAGTAATTAAAACAAAGAACTGATAAAATAGAAGAAATCACACTATAAAGTTTTCCTTTTGTCCAAACAGCATTTATTTGAACACTTAATATATATATTATTATAATGTTGTTGGTACTGAGATTCCAGAAACGAAATAAAAGACCTGTTAAGGTTACTAGCAACAATACCACCAGTGTTTTAACCAAATCACTGAAAGAAAATTGCCATTTAGAAAACCAAGAAGGCAACGAGAGCTTACCAACCGAAGTCTCTTTTTTTCCTCTAGTATTATGGACTACAAACATATCCAAATCAGGAACATTCTTACTAAGAACTTCCACAATATTTTCTTTAAGCCAAATAGTTCTGGAGCCACTTTTTCCGACTACTAACTTAGAAACACGGCTCAATTTTGCGTAATCAGCAATCTGCTTGGTCACATTATTATAATCCATAACTGTCACCTTAGCTCCCAACCGCTCTGCCAATTCCAAGTTCTGATGTAACTCCTGATTAGTCAGTTCCCTATCTAAACTACCAATATACAGGGCTGTAAAGTCTGCATTAAGAGCACTTGCTAATCTTGAAGCAGCGCGAATGACATGTGAAGAGGAGGGAGAGGGTGACACACAGACCAAGACATGTTCCTTGGTCACAATACTATCTTTAACTTTTTTTCCTCGAAAAGCACTTCCATTAATCTGATCAGCTGCTTTGCGCAAAGCGATTTCTCTCAAAGATATTAACTTTTCTTCAGTAAAAAAGTGACGCTTGGCCAATTTAGCTTGCGATTTAGAATAAATTTTTCCTTTATCCAATCGTTCAAGTAAATCTGATGGGTCAATATCTACAAGTTCAATCTGATCAGCCTGATCAAAAATAGCATCTGGAATTATCTCATTAACTTGAATCCCTGTAATAGCTTCAATCACATCGTTTAAACTTTCAATATGTTGGACATTTACAGTAGTATAGACATCAATCCCTGCATAAAGCAGTTCCTTAATATCTTGGTACCTCTTTTTATTACGTGACTCAAAACAGTTAGTATGAGCCAATTCATCCACTAAAATAATGCGTGGTTGACGCCTTAAAGCAGTATCAATATCAAACTCATTTAAGGTGATACCTTTATATTTTATTGTTTTAGGAGATAATTGCTCAAGACCAATCAGTAAAGCCATAGTCTCAGGTCGATTATGAGGTTCAATGTAACCTACTACCACATCTACTCCAGCTTTTTGAGCTCGCTGCGCTTCTCTAAGCATAGCATAGGTTTTTCCAACTCCTGCAGCATAACCAAAATAAATTCTTAACGCCCCTGTTTTCATAACATCACCTTAGTTAACCCAACCTTTTGTAGTAAAATCATTTATCAGAAGTCATTATAACCTAATTTTATTTTTTTTACAATAGCCTTCCTGAGATTATATCATGGGACGAGTATGAGTTCACCAAGGGAAAGATGAGTTTCATTGCGCAAGATTTTAACAAGCTCAATATCATCACTGTTCTTGAGGGTAGAACACAAGCTGTCATTCGTAATCACTTTCTTAAGTATGATAGAGCTGTCCGATGTCGCGTCAAAATTATTACTATGGATATGTTTAGCCCTTATTATGCCTTGGCTAAACAGATTCGCTTTCAAATTTCTAGGCTCAGGCTGAAACAGTCTCCCAGACTGTTTCACTCCCGAATGCTAAAATCATTCTAGATCGCTTTCATATTGTACAACATCTTAGCCGTGCTATGAGTCGTGTCCGTGTCCAAATCATGAATCAATTGGATCGAAAGTCTCATGAATACAAGGCTATCAAGCTCTACTGGAAGCTCATCCAGCAAGATAGTCGTAAACTCAGCGATAAACGATTTTATCGCCCTACTTTTCGTATGCACTTGACCAATAAAAACAATTCTAGATAGACTTTTGAGCTATTCAGAAGACTTGAAACACCACTATGATTTCTACCAGCTCTTGATTTTTCACTTTCAGAATAAGGAGCCTGACAGATTTTTCGGACTTATTGAAGACAATCTTAAGCAGGTTCATCCTCTTTTTCAGACTTTCTTTAAAACCTTCCTCAAAGATAAAGAGAAGATTGTCAACGCCCTTCAACTACACTATTCTAACGCCAAATTAGAAGCAACCAATAATCTCATCAAACTCATCAAACGCAACGCCTTTGGTTTCCGGAACTTTGAAAACTTCAAAAAACGGATTTTTATCGCTCTGAACATCAAAAAAGAAAGGACGAAATGTGTCCTTTCTCGAGCTTAGCTGACTTCAACCCACTACAGTTGACAAAGAGCCAAAAAAGAAAGGACGAAATGTGTCCTTTCTAGATATTAGCTGACTTCAACCCACTACAGTTGACAAAGAGCCAAAAAAGAAAGGACGAAATGTGTCCTTTCTAGATATTAGCTGACTTCAACCCACTACAGTTGACAAAGAGCCAAAAATCCCCTGGCAAGTACCAGAGGATAAGAGCTTATTTCATTGTTGGGAAGAGCAATACATCACGGATAGTAGTTGTATCCGTGAGGAGCATGCAGAGACGGTCGATACCGATTCCCAAACCACCTGTTGGTGGCATACCATATTCAAGGGCTTCGATGTAGTCGTAGTCGATACCTGTCGCTTCATCGTCACCAAGTTCTTTAGCTTTAGCTTGGGCTTCAAAACGGCTAAGCTGATCGATTGGGTCGTTGAGCTCAGTAAAGGCATTACCGTACTCCTTAGTCATGATGAAGAGCTCGAAACGGTCAGTAAAGCGTTGGTCTTCAGGATTTTTCTTAGCCAGTGGAGATACAGCTACTGGATGTCCATAGACAAAGGTTGGTTGGATTAAAGTTTCTTCAACAAACTCTTCAAAAAAGGCATTGATGATGTGACCAACCTCAGTATAGTGTTTCTCAACAGGAACTTTTTTCTCAGCAGCGATAGCTTTAGCTTCTTCCAAAGTCATGTCTTGCCAGAAATCGACACCAGTAATTTCTTTGATAGCATCCACCATGTGAACACGTTTAAATGGTTCGTTGATTTTTATTTCAGTTCCTTGGTAGTTGACTGGACCGTCGCCCTTAACTGATTTAGCAGCATGTTGGATAATGCCTTCCGTCAAATCCATGATATCTTGGAAGTCAGCATAAGCTTGGTAGACTTCGATAGAAGTAAACTCAGGGTTGTGAGTAGCATCCATTCCTTCGTTACGGAAGATACGGCCAATTTCATAGACGCGTTCCATACCACCCACGATAAGGCGTTTCAAGTGAAGCTCAGTCGCGATACGAAGCACCATGTCAATGTTTTGGGCATTGTGGTGGGTGATAAATGGACGGGCAGAGGCACCACCAGCTTCGTTGTGAAGAACAGGTGTTTCCACTTCAAGGAAACCTTTTTGGTCAAGGTAACGACGGATTTCAGAGATGATTTTTGAACGAGTGACAAAGCGTTCAAAGCTTTCACGGTTAGAAATCAAGTCAAGGTAACGTTTACGGTAAATTGTTTCAACGTCTGTCAAACCATGGAATTTCTCTGGTAGAGGACGAAGAGCCTTAGACAAGTGTGTGATGTGAGTAGCCTTGATAGAGAGTTCTCCCATATCTGTACGCATCACTTCGCCTTCGACACCAAGGAAGTCACCAAGGTCTGCTTTTTTGAAGATTTCGTAGTTTTCTTCACCGACAGCATCCTTACGAACGTAGATCTGGATTTGGCCTTCGCGGTCTTGAAGGTGGGCAAAACCTACTTTACCTTTACCACGTTTGGTTACCAAGCGTCCTGCGATAGTAGCTGTTTCGTTTTTATCATGTAATTGTTCTTTATCAAGGTCAGCAAATTTATCTTTTAATTCTTGTGAATTTGCAGTGCGTTCAAAGCGTTTTCCAAAGGGATCGATTCCTTGTTCACGGAGCGCAGCCATTTTTTCACGGCGAACGATCTGCTGGTCATTTAGTTCTTCCATATGTTCTGTTGACATGGGATCCTCCTAGATTTACTCAAAATTGAATACGATGAGTCATTTTTTGCGATACTCCCATTTTATCATAAATAAGCAAGAAATTCACGGATAATCTTTCAAAACTAAAAAGAACTTGACGCTAAGATTACTGAGCCAAATCACTGAAAAGACTGGGATAAGCAAGAAATTCCAAAATATCAGAAAAGGGATCTGACAATATTTATGGATTATACTTTAACCCTTGTAACTTTCATGACGTGTGCTACTTTTTATATAAGAGCAAGCCAAGCAAATCTAAAACTGAAACAATTGACGTAAAAAACATTAACAACTTGAATCTTGTCATTCATACACCTGATATGACAGAATAGTATAATTTTTAACCTTTTAGTCTTTTGATTTTTTACACCTCTTGCCAATTCTCTTGGTCTTCCTTAAAGCGTTTTAGAAGGTCGAGTCCTTCTGGCGTGATATAGCCTTCTTCTTGGGCTAGGTGGATGAGTTCACTGTAGTTAGAAAGCGTCACCAATTTCACACCAGCATCTGCAAAGTTCTTATCTGCTTTTGGCAATTGGTAACTAAAAATCGCTACAACTCCAAGTACATCTGCTCCTTCGCGTTTAGCTGCTACTACGGCTTCAAGAACAGAACCACCCGTTGAAATAAGGTCTTCAACCACTACCATTTTTTGACCTTGAGCTACGCGACCTTCGATTTGGTTACCAGCTCCGTGGTCTTTTGGTTTGCTACGGATGTAGGCAAATGGCAGGTTCATCTTGTCAGCAATGATGGCTCCGTGAGGAATCCCTGCTGTTGCAGTTCCTGCAATGACTTCTACCTCAGGAAAGGCTTCTTTGATAGCTTCCACAAAGCCATTTTCAATTAGGGTACGAGTTTCTGGATAGGATAGTGTCACACGATTATCAGTGTAAATCGGTGACTTGATACCAGATGCCCAAGTGAAGGGTTCCTCTGGTTTGAGGTAAACGGCTTGGATTTTCAAGAGGTGGCTAGCGATATCTTTGGCAAGTGTCATGGTCTTCTCCTTTTATTTTTCTAAGCTAGTTCTTTAATTCCAGTCCTGTGTCCATTCATCCTTGATGGCATGATAAGCTGCAACAGGATCCTCAGCTTGGGTAATGGGACGTCCCACTACGATATAGTCACTGCCGATTTGATAGGCATCAGCAGGTGTCATGACTCGTTTTTGATCTCCAACTGCAACACCAGCTGGACGAATCCCTGGTGTCAGACAGATAAAATCTGGATTGGTAGCCTGCTTGATGACTTGTACTTCCTGAGCCGAGCAAACAACACCATCCAAGCCAGCTTCAGCTGTCTTCTTGGCATAGTGAATCACAGACTCTTGCAGACTGGTTTGGATATTTTGAAACTCCTGCATCTGAGCTTCTGACGTTGATGTGAGCTGAGTTACAGCGATCAATTTGGCTTGACTCCCAAGACCTTCACGCGCCGCCTTCATCATCTCTACACCACCAGCCGCATGGACATTAGTCATATCGACACCAAGCTGAGACAAGACCTTCATGGCTGACTTGACTGTATTGGGAATGTCATGAAGTTTGAGATCCAAAAAGACACTATGACCCAAACCTTTTAAGTAGGACACAATCTCAGGCCCCGCTGCGTAATAAAGCTCCATCCCTACCTTGAGATAAAGGCTTTCTTCTGCTGGGAAAAGAGCTAAAAATTCCTTGACCGCCTCAAAACTAGGAAAATCAAGAGCAATGATTGGACGATGTTCTCGCATAGGTTTCTCCTTTTACCTTTACTAGTGAGAGAGTCTGGCCAACAGAAGCCACGAAAAAAGGAACCTGCCAACAGCAAGGTTCCACGAAAAATGGGTAGTCTCCACCCTTTCACCGTCTAACCTTAGCTGCCTCTCTGGACTGCTTTAAAGGTTTTTTACTATTCTATTATTTCTACTAGCACTTGTCAAGTAAAAACAGCTAAATCCATGTTGACTGCTATTGAACACCTCACAAGACTCTTTCCAAAAGAATAGTTAAAGACTTTCACTTCGGACAGAGAAAAAGAGTTTGCTTGTTACCCTTTAATTGAACAAATGGGAATTCTGTTTTATTTTGCGGATGCCTATTCATCTTGGCAAAGGGGAAGTAATGAGAATGCGAATGGACTTCTTCGTGAGTATTTTCTTAAACCGATTTGGCAACAATTACCGAAAAAATCCTTAATGATGCTTTGCTAGCTTATTAATCACCGTCCCCAAAAATACTTGGATTACAAGACAGGTTTTGAAGCACTTATAGAGGAGATTTAAAAATGTTGCATTTTTTATTGCAATTTATCAGTTATCTTATCACCCAAAACTTCTGCAATTAGTATGAGCACTATTGTTATTTTTCTTTTTTCGTACACTCAAATCAAAATATAGCAATAAGACTATTCTGTAGAATTGCTGTCAAAAAGATCAGTTCATTTTTTCCTTCCCACTTGTGTTTATAATCATTAAAATAACTCAATTAAGAAATTTTCTTTTTCCTAATAGTTATCGTAATTAAAGTTAATAGAAGAACAATCCAAATAAGTAGTGTTAGATTAGGAATTAGAGTTTTATTCCATGAAAATTCCTCCCATTTTGTGAAAAACTTAGTAAATAGTCCCATAAAACTATAATCTGTTATCTTCGCAACTGTCTTATCCAAACCAGATAGCATCGGTAAGAAAGCAACTAAAATCATAGCAGGAAGACTGATAACCTGAGCTACTACTTGGCTCTTCGCGGTTAAACCTATCAATAAATAGAATAAAATGATGGATAAAGAGGTTAGAAGAACGATTGTAATATAATTAAAAGTATGTACAATTGTAACTCCTAAAATAAGAGGAGTAGTTCCCATAATCACAAAAGTTAGCAAAAAAGGAAGAAACATAGTTGATAAAATGTATTCGGAGCCTTTAACACCACTCAACAGAAGAGTTTGTAAATTGTACTTTTCTTTTTCTTCAGACAAGATAATAGTTATAGGACTTCCAACAGCCAAAGCCAAAGAAAAAGGTAAACACATCATCAAAAGAACTAATGCCTGTTGATCGTTGACCTTCCCCTGTGTTTCCATAAGATATTTATAAAAATATGTGAAAGCAAAAGGCACTAAAACTTGCAATAAAATACTCTTATTGGAAAGGATGATTTGACAACGCAACCATACCAAAGCCAGAAACCGTTTAAGCATTTAGCTTTCCTCCTGTTAATGTGATAAAAATATCTTCTAAAGTAGGCTCACATGAATGAATTGAAAAAATATTTTCCAGATCAGCCTGAGATACCTGTTCTAGTGATGTAAAATCAAAAATTATCTGATTCCCATTATAATCTGTAACCTTAATCTTTTTATCTTTATTATATCTTTGAATGAGTTCAGAAGGAGCTCCTTGCTCAACTAATTTCCCTTTATTTAATAAGGCAACATAATCACATAAAAGAGTTGCTTCATTCATATCATGAGTCGTTAGAAAAATCGTTGTCCCTGCTGTTTTCAATTCTAAAATTAACTCATGAATTGTTCGAGAAGTTGTGGGATCTAGACCTGAGGTCGGTTCATCCAGAAAGAGTACAGCGGGTTTGTTGATAAGAGCTCGTGCTAAAAGCATTCGTTGCCTCATTCCAGTGGATAATTTTCCTGCTACCATCTTGCGACTATCATATAATCCTACTCGCTTTAACAAATTATCAACACGTGATTTACTAATATTATAAAATTTACTATAAAAAAGAAGATTGTTATACAGAGACATTTTCTCATAAAATCCACTTGTATCGCTAACCAATCCAATTCTCTTTAATTCACCGCTTGTTAAATTTTGAGATTTTTGTCCCAAAATAATAGATTGTCCTTTATCGGCAAGGAGCTGCCCAGTCAGAATATTAATCGTTGTGGTCTTTCCAGAACCAGATGGTCCTAAAAATCCAAAAATCTGACCTTCTTTAACAGTGAAACTTATATCATTTAAAGCTATTTTATCACCAAAACTTCTTGATAAATGGCTAACTTCAATCATACTCATTGCCCCTCCTTTATATTCTACATTTTTACTTAACATCTATTTACTTAGCTTTATCAAATAAACGTCTTAAAAAAAACAATAACATTAAGCATATAACCGTTAGCAAGATTGTTTCAATATTATTGATAATATGATACATTCTCAAGCAGTATAAAATAATTATATATATGCAAATGCTCATTATACCTATTTTTTTAAACATACTAAGCCTCCTTGCTAAATAATAAAGTTATATAATAACTAAGACACACTATACCTAACATAATAAATATCCACAGCATTAAAAATATTATCATACTAGTCATAACCACCCGTGA
>NZ_VMLO01000144.1:0-775 GCF_013276735.1 Streptococcus sp. 1559 | reverse complement strand
TCCGATGAATCCCCTCCACATCTTCTTGATAGCTTGATTTCCCTACATAATCTCTGGATATCTGCTCACGAACTGCTCTTGCTTGTCTCGCGCTCTCCTCACGAGTATAGCGCTGTAAGCTTTCCTGTCTTTGACCATCTTGAGTAACATAGGCCTGAACAGCCGACAAATCCGTTCGCAATTCCTGCGCTGTTCGCTCAAAGCTAGCCTTAGCTTGTGTGATGAGACCATTGGTGTCTTCAAGCGCTGGACTCCAGTCTGTCGCTAGGGTACCTTTTTCAAGTTTAATCCTACGAATGAAAAGAGTTCCTCCGTATCCTAAATCTGAATTGAATAGGGTCATCTGTAGCTTGGATTCAGAGGGCGCATCCTCTTTAAAAAATACCGAACCTGTAAGCCTAAATCGCTGCCACTCCCTAGTCGCAGTGAACTCTTTTTGTCCCTCTATACCAAAGCCATTCGCCCCACCATGCGACATATGGAAAGGAAAAGAACCATCAACTTCATCGAGTTTACAATCAAACGAGAGAGTCCAAGTTGTCCCAATATCGGACTTTGAAAGATAGGGATCTAGATTATCAAACACAAAACCAAAACGAGACTGTTGAATTTTCTCGGAATCACGATAATAGTTCCGACCACCAACTTGCATATTTGAAAATTCTTCTCGTAATTTCCCTGCTTCAGCCCTAATCAATGTCTTATCTGCCTTGTCCTTGGTTGCGTTCAGGATTTCCTGACGGATAGAGCCAGCCTGCACCTCAAATTCAGCCTG
>NZ_VMLO01000143.1:0-1371 GCF_013276735.1 Streptococcus sp. 1559 | reverse complement strand
GGGGGGTGGTATAATTGCTGTTAGACTGTATATTCTTCATAGGAGATACAGTGGGGTAAATAGTCGTAAGTTGCTATTTATATATTATTGTCAATCGAAGAGGAAAATGACATGTTCTCTTCAATCATATCTTTAAAGGAGAAAGAGTTATGGATTTTAGAAAGTGTAACAGAGAAAAGGTCTTCCGTTACTCCATTCGTAAGTACCACTTTGGTGCCGCCAGTGTCGCGGTTGCCGCATTGATGTTTTTAGGAGCACGAGCTAGTGTTGTTCAGGCGGATACTACAGTAAATGCTACAGAGGTGTCTCTTGAGAGTTCTGAGCCTAAATCGGATCCAGCTGCGGAGGGAGCTAGTGAAGCTTCGAATGGAAGTGAGCGAAGTGCTGATCAAACAAGTAATTCTGTTCAGCGTACTCCTGTTGGCAGTGATAGGGACGCTTCTCCATCAAGCAATAATGGGGAAAGTTCTGAAGGGTCAGATAGAAGCAACAGTAGTGCCGTTAGCGGAAGGGATAGAGGTGCTGAAGAGACAAGTAACTCTGCTCAGCGTGCTCCCGTTAGAAGAGCTAGGAGTGTCGGGGAAGACCGGGCGTCAAGGTTGAATGGGGACTATTCATATAATGTTGATCAAGCACCAGTCCCAGATTCAAAAATTAATGATTTTGATTATTTGAGTAGTCATTGGTATGATGGAATGTTTCATTGGCTGAATGCCAATAGTCATGGAGATGTTTATGAACTTTATACGGATTTCTTTGGTGATCAAAAGATAAGACGGAAAGATCGTAATAGAAATAGACGTGTGGATAAACTATATAGAGACGATGCAACGACACATAGTAGTAAACTAAACATTTTCAATTTATATCCACAGGCTGAGTATGTGAGTCTTTCGATTGTTCCTAATGGAGGTGGTGAAGCTCGCTTAACAGTGGTAGAAGCTGGGGGAAAAGTATTAGATACTATTCCAATACCGGCGAAAGATTTGTGGATAAAACAAAGCGAGTATGATAAACGTGAAAAGCAGAGACAATCCATCGACAAGTCTGCCTTGAATGCCGAGCTTGGTAAAGAATCTGGCACCAAAGAGACAGCTAAGTATCAAAATGCAACAGCAGACAAGAAAGCAGCTTATGACAAAGCCGTAGAAGATGGTAAGAAAGTCTTAGAAGACCCGAATGCCACGCAAGAAGCTGTCAATAACGCTAAGAAAGCCATTGAAGACGCCAAAGGTGAGTTGGATGGAGCAGAAACTAATAAAGCTGAACTAACAACGGCAACATCTACAGATGCGACAGCTACCAAAGAGACAGCTAAGTATCAAAATGCAACAGCAGACAAGAAAGCAGCTTATGACAAAGCCGTAGAAG
>NZ_VMLO01000142.1:0-753 GCF_013276735.1 Streptococcus sp. 1559 | reverse complement strand
CTGCTGCCTTAGCCTTGTCTTTAGCCACTGGGTTAACTGCTGCTATTGCGGCAATTCCGTCTGCTTGCGCTTTGTCCACGCCTGCTTGGTCGCTTGCTGCGTCAATGGCTTGGATAGCTTTGTCCGCTGCCGCTTTAGCTTGTTCCTTAGCCGCTGCTTTTTCTGCATCTGAAAGGTTAGCGTTCGCATCAATCTCGGCTTCTTTTTCCTTAAGCTTAGCTGCTACTGCTTCCTTAGCTTTGTCCTTAGCCACTGGATTAACTGCTGCTACTGCGGCAATTCCGTCTGCTTGCGCTTTATCTACGCCTGCTTGGTCGCTTGCTGCGTCAATGGCTTGGATAGCTTTGTCCGCTGCCGCTTTAGCTTGTTCCTTAGCCGCTGCTTTTTCATCGTCGGATAAGTTAGAATTATTATCGATTTCTTTTTCTTTCGCTGTTTTTTCAGCATTGATTGCTGTAATTGCAACTTCTTTTTCGATAGCTAATTTTCCTTTATCTTTTGCAGAATTGATACCATCTTCAGTTGTTGCTTTATCAATAGCATCTGTTGCATATTTTGCTTCTTTATCTACTTTTGCTTTTTCTTCCGCCTTTTGTTCTGGCGTTAAGGTTGTACTAGCTTCAATAGCATCTATCGCTTTTTTAGCAGCAGCTGCAATTTCTTTTTTAGCACCATCTCTATCAAGAGCTTTCAATAATTCTGCTGCTTTGTCTAAAGCTGTTTTCGCTGCTTCTACTTTAGATTGAGCTTCTG
>NZ_VMLO01000141.1:0-3226 GCF_013276735.1 Streptococcus sp. 1559 | reverse complement strand
TGGAAACAGCTAAACGTCATCAACTAAATAGTGAAAAATATCTATCCTATCTTCTAGAATGTCTTCCAAACGAGGAAACTCTCGTAAACAAAGAGGTTTTAGAGGCTTATTTACCATGGAATAAAGTTGTACAAGAAAAGTGCAAATAAGAAATCTCCAGATTAGGAACTATCCGTGAGTTCTCTAGTCTGGAGATTTTTCAATATACTTCGTTATTGGGCGGTTACATAACTTCTCCAAGTTTCTTCCGATATACTTTTCTCAACTTGTAAAAATCTATGTTAGATTTTCTCTGGGGGGTGTGGGGGCGGAGCCACCAAGTTATCTTATCGTTGGCTGTCAGAACTGGAAGGTTTTGGTCGGTTGGCGATATGATTTTTGGGATATTGTGGACACAATATCTGAGCTCGCAAAGACCGAACAAGAAGCAAGTGAGGTCTTTAGGAAGCGTACTGACAATGTGAGGTAGACTTACACTGTCAGACAAGTAGAATGTTGAAGGGATATCAGAATGGGACAAGAAATTAAGTCAATCCGAAAGCAATTTAGAATCACGAGACAAGAAGAAAAACAGATAAAAGAAATGATGAGGGAACAAAAAGTGGATAGTTTCTCAGAATTTCTTCGTCAAAATTTATTGAAAAAGAATTATCAGGATAGAATTTTTGAAAGTTGGTTCTCCCTTTGGCAGTCTCAAAAGTTTGAACAGATTAGTCGAGATGTGTATGAAGTTCTGGTTGTCGCAAGAGAAAATCATCAAGTGACTCAAGAGAACGTCTCAATCTTATTGACTTGCGTTCAAGAATTGATTGCAGAAGTGAATCAAGTGCAGCCACTCAGTCGTGAGTTCCGTGAAAAATATATGGGTTAGGAGGATGTAATGGTTTATCGCTATCGTACCAATCTCAAAAAAGTATTTCTAACTGATCCAGAATTACACCAATTGAATGAACGGATTGCTAAGAGCAATTATCAAAATTTCTCAGTCTATGCCAGAAAAGTTTTGCTTAATCCCAATATGTCATTTGTCACGATTAACACTGATGCTTATGACCAGTTAGTTTTTGAATTGAGACGGATTGGAAATAACATCAATCAGATTGCGCGCGCTATCAATCATAGCCATCTGATTTCTCAGGAACAATTACAGGACTTGAGTAAGGGAGTGGGAGAGTTAATTAAGGAAGTGGATAGAGAATTTCAAGTGGAAGTGAAAAAATTGAAGGAGTTTTATGGTAGTCACTAAACACTTTGCGACACATGGTAAAAAATATCGTAGGTGTTTGATTAAGTATATCCTCAATCCAGATAAAACAGATGATTTGAAATTGGTATCTGATTTTGGCATGAGTAATTTCTTAGACTTTCCTAGCCATGCAGAAATGGTAGAAATGTACAATGTTAACTTTACTAATAACGACAAGTTGTACGAGTCCAGAAATGACCGACAAGAAAAACACTAACAAACTATTCATGCCCATCATCTCATCCAATCATTTTCTCCTGAAGATAATCTGACACCTGAAGAAATTAACCGCATTGGTTATGAGACCATGATGGAATTGACAGGAGGTCGTTTTAAGTTTATCGTAGCAACTCACACAGACAAAGATCATGTTCATAATCACATCCTAATCAACGCTATTGACCGCAATTCAGATAAAAAGTTGATATGGAACTATGCCTTGGAACGAAACCTCCGTATGATTTCAGACCGTATTTCTAAAATGGCTGGTGCAAAAATTATTGAGAAACGTTATTCCTATCGAGATTATAAAAAATATAAGGAATCTAGTCATAAATTTGAATTGAAACAACGTCTTTATTTTTTGCTTCAGCAATCTAAATCGTTTGATGATCTTTTAGAGAAAGCAAAGCAGTTGTATGTTCAGATTGATTTTAGTCAAAAGCATAGCCGTTTTTTTATGACAGATAGAATGATGATAAAACCAATTCGAGGACGCCAACTCATCAAACGAGATTTATATGATGAAGAATTTTTTAGAATACATTTTGCCAAACAAGAGATTGAAAGTCGTTTAGAATTTTTGTTGAACCGTGTCAATTCTTTAGAAGAGTTAATAACAAAAGCAAAAGAATTGAATCTAACCATTGATTTAAAACAAAAAATGTAACTTTTATCCTGGAAGAAGATAATCAAAAGATAAGTTTGGGTCATAAAAAAATAAGTGATAAGAAATTATATGATGTCAAATTTTTTCAAGATTATTTTAAAAATAAGGAAGTCGTTGCTTCAGAAGGATTAGAGAATTTACAGGAACAGTACCATGCTTTCCAAGAAGAACGAGATAAGGATAAAGTATCCACTGAAGAGATTGAGGAAGCCTTTGAGACATTTAAGGAAAAACGAGATGCCGTTCACGAATTTGAAGTGGAACTTGCAGAGCATCAAATAGAGAAGGTAGTTGATGAGGGCGTCTATATCAAGGTGGCTTTCGGTGTCAAACAGAGCGGTCTTATTTTCATTCCTAATTATCAGCTAGATATTATTGAAGAAGACAATCAGAAAAAATATAAAGTCTATATCCGAGAGACAACCTCATACTTTGTATATAACAAAGAACATTCGGATAAAAATCAGTATGTCAAAGGACGAACATTGATAAGATAGCTAACCAACGATAGTCGAGTAATACCATACAGAAGACCTACAGTTAAGAGTCTACAGGAAAAGATTACTGAGATTAACCTCTTCATTGAATTAACTGAAGCAGATAAGAAATACCAAGACATTAAAGACGAGTTAGTAAAAGAAATAGCAGAGATAGATATAAAACTAAATCAAATTAATGAAAAAATCGCCAACTTAAATAAGATGGCGGAAGTGCTTATCAATTTAAAGAGTGAGGATGTGAGCAGTCGAAAGCTTGCAAGATATGACTTTTCAAAATTAAATTTGCCAGAATCAACATCTCTAGAACAAATCAATTCGGAATTTTTGAGATTACAAAAAGAGTTAACTACCTTTCTTGAGGAATATGAGAATATTATAAAAAGATTGGAAATATTTGTGAAGGTACTAAATAGAAAAGAGTTAAAGTGGAGAAACGGTCATGATGGAGAACTTAATGAATATGAAATAATTGATTAAGTTCTTTATATTTAACGTTTCAGAAAAACTATAATGTCAAGATTAACTAAACAGTATCTAATTCTTTCAAATAATTTTCTATCTTCATCAACATTAAAGGATTGTTATAAATCT
>NZ_VMLO01000140.1:0-3179 GCF_013276735.1 Streptococcus sp. 1559 | reverse complement strand
TCGTTATTGGGCGGTTACACTTAGACTGATATAGAGACCAGATAGGCAAACGAACTTGTTCTTGAGAAACTCCTCTGCTATAATGATTTTTGTAAGGGACGTGAGGCATCACTATCAGAGAACTCAAGTTCCTAAAAAAGAAATCGGAGATAAAGAAATGAAAAAATTATTGGGAATTGTCTTTTTATTAGCAGCAGTGACAGTAGTGTATTTTGGTTCTGTTGGCTGGCCAAGTTTAGATGTCAACCTCTGGTCTTTGATTCCGGTGGGTCTGTTCCTCTTTTTCACTCTAGAGAATCTTTTGAAAAAGGATTACAAGGCTAGTCTGATGTGTTTGATTATTGCCTTTATCATTGCGAATGCAATTTTGGACCTGTTGCCAATTTCAAGTGGCTTGGTGATTGGAGCAGGCGTCCTAGCTTGTGTAGGGATTGGCTATCTATTTCCTGATAAAGAAGGAAAATAATACTCTTCGAAAATNNCGGTGTTTTGAGCAGTCTGTGCCTAGCTTTCTAGTTTGCTCTTTGATTTTCATTGAGTATTAGAACAGAAAAATACTTGGAATATTTGTTTGTTTATTTTTATATAACAAACTATAAACACAACAAAAGTATAAAAAAAGACAAAAATCAACAGAAAACTATTGACAACGATTACATATAGTGTTATACTTATAGCATAAAGTTAATGGAAAGAAGGGAAAACCTTATGGGATTAGATCATTTCTTTGACAAAAACCTTGTGTTTTGCTTAGAAGCGGATAATCAAGAACATCTCTTTGATCAGGTTGCTACTTTATTGGAGGAACGAGAAATCGTGACTCCAACTTATCGTGAAGCCTTGATCACGCGTGAAAAGTCATTTCCAACTGGCTTAGATATGGAATTTTTGGGTAAGGATTTGCCGAATGTGGCTATTCCTCATACAGATATTGTTCATAATCTAGCTGAGAAAGTGGTGGTTGTTCGATTAGAAAAACCAGTAACTTTTCACAATATGATAGCTCCTGATAAGGAAGTAGAAGTATCCTTGCTCTTCTTTATCATCAATAACTCAAGTTCAAGTCAAACAAATATTCTGGCTCAGTTGATGGACTTTTTCACAGGAAATGGACATCTTGAAGACCTATCAAAAATTTCCGAACCAGAAAAACTTTATGCTTACATTGCTGAAGCAACCGCTTAATCTTGTCTATTAAAAAATAAAATCGGAGGAAATCTAAATGATTAAAATTCTTGCTGCCTGCGGTGCAGGTGTTAACTCAAGTCACCAAATTAAAAGTGCTCTAGAAGAAGAACTTTCAAACCGTGGTTATGATGTTCACTGTGATGCAGTCATGGTCAAAGATGTAAACGAAGACCTTATGAAAGGTTACGATATCTTTACACCAATCGCTGCAACAGACCTTGGTTTTGAACCAGGTATCCCAGTTATCGAAGCTGGACCAATCTTATTCCGTATCCCAGCAATGAGCGCTCCAGTATTTGACAATATTGAAGCAGCTATTAAAGAACACGGATTAAGCTAATTCTAATTTGTTAACATTCATATAACATAAAAAAGGGAGGAACTGTTATGGATGCAATCTTTGACCTAATCGGAAAGGTTTTCAATCCCATCTTAGAAATGGGTGGACCTGTCATCATGTTAATTATTTTGACAGTATTGGCTTTACTTTTTGGAGTGAAATTCTCCAAAGCGCTTGAAGGTGGTATCAAACTTGCCATCGCTCTTACAGGTATCGGTGCTATCATCGGTATGCTAAATGGTGCTTTCTCAGCATCACTTGCAAAATTCGTTGAAAACACTGGTATCCAATTGAGTATTACCGACGTTGGTTGGGCACCACTTGCAACAATCACTTGGGGTTCTGCTTGGACACTTTACTTCTTGCTCATCATGTTGATTGTCAACGTAGTGATGCTTGCTATGAAGAAAACCGATACACTTGATGTCGATATCTTTGATATCTGGCACTTGTCTATCACAGGTCTCTTGATTAAATGGTATGCTGATAACAATGGTGTGAGTCAAGGGGTTTCACTCTTGATTGCTACAGCAGCTATCGTTCTTGTCGGTGTGTTGAAAATTATCAACTCTGACTTGATGAAACCTACATTTGATGACCTTCTTAACGCCCCAAGTTCATCACCAATGACATCAACTCACATGAACTACATGATGAACCCAGTTATCATGGTTTTGGATAAGATTTTTGAAAAATTCTTCCCAGGCCTTGATAAATATGACTTTGATGCTGCTAAATTGAACAAGAAAATCGGTTTCTGGGGATCTAAATTCTTCATCGGTTTCATCCTTGGTATCGTTATCGGTATTATGGGAACTCCACATCCAATTGCAGGTGTTGCAGATGCAGATAAATGGCGTCTTGTTATCAAAGGATGGTTGTCTCTTGGTTTGACTGCCGGTGTATCTTTGGAACTCTTCTCACTTATCGGTTCATGGTTCATCGCAGCCGTAGAACCACTATCACAAGGTATTACAAACGTTGCTACTAAACGTCTTCAAGGACGTAAATTCAATATCGGTCTTGACTGGCCATTCATCGCTGGTCGTGCTGAAATCTGGGCTTGTGCCAACGTACTTGCTCCAATCATGTTGATTGAAGCTGTTCTTCTTTCAAAAGTCGGAAATGGTATCTTGCCACTTGCAGGTATCATCGCTATGGGTGTTACTCCAGCTCTCTTAGTTGTAACTCGTGGTAAATTGCTCCGTATGATTATCTTCGGAACACTCTTGTTGCCACTCTTCCTTCTTTCAGGTACACTTATTGCACCATTTGCAACAGAACTTGCTAAAGGTGTAGGTGCCTTCCCAGCAGGTGTGAGCCAAACTCAATTGATCACTCACTCAACTCTTGAAGGACCAATCGAAAAACTTCTTGGTTGGACAATTGGTAACACTACAACTGGTGATATCAAAGCAATTCTTGGTGCAGTAGTCTTCCTTGTATTCTATATCGGTATCTTTGCTTGGTACAGAAAACAAATGATCAAACGTAACGAAGAGTACGCAGCAAAAGCAAAATAATGCGCTCCTATAAAATGTAAATTGTTGAAACTAGGTTGTCATACTGTTTAGGAGTGACAGCCTAGGTTTTTTATAAACTATCAAGAAATCGGAGAAAATAATGGTAATTGAATTATACTCAATGAAAA
>NZ_VMLO01000014.1:0-6531 GCF_013276735.1 Streptococcus sp. 1559 | reverse complement strand
ACTTTTTTTCTACACAAAATAGGCTCCATAATATCTATAGGGGATTTACCCACTACAAATATTATAGAGCCGAAATTATAAACCTTTTTTTGTTGGACTGATTTGAAAATCTTTGAAAGCGTACTGAAAGAATTTTCGAAAAATTTTAAAATATTCTGAAATATTCTTGACAGCTAATGAAAAAGGTGGTAAGATAGGAAACATCAAAAAAGAAAGCAGAAAAAGAAATGAATAAGAGACAAGCTGTAACGATGAATCAAAACTTTTACTTTAGCTACTTTAGATAGTGTTTGTAGACATGTCACCATGGATGCAAACAGTTCAAGCAATTTGTTTGTATCTATGTGGCTAAGATTTTTGATTGTGGTCCATATAGATGAATATCTAAATGGACTAGCTAAGTTGTAACTTGTTAGGTTATTTCAAGTACCCGTTTAGGTATTATCTAGGCGGTTTTTTGTTTTATACTCTTCGAAAATCTCTTCAAACCACGTCAGCTCTATCTGCAACCTCAAAATAGTGTTTTGAGCAACCTGTGGCTAGCTTCCTAGTTTGTTCTTTGATTTTCATTGAGTATAATTGAAATAGCACAAATAGGGACGGAAGACTGCTTCCTCCCTTTTATCAGAAAAGGAGAAACAGATGACACTTGATAAAGGAAAAGTAGCCTATCAAATCTATCCAAAATCTTACAAAGACACCACTGAAAACGGTATTGGGGATTTCCGTGGGATTATCGAAAAAATTCCCTATTTAGCCAAACTAGGTGTGGATATGGTCTGGCTCAATCCATTCTATCCAAGCCCTCAACGGGATAATGGTTACGATATTTCAGATTATATGGCAGTGGATCCTCTTTTTGGTGATATGGCTGATTTTGAGGAAATGGTGTGTGTCGGTAAAGAGCACAAGATTGACTTTATGCTGGACATGGTACTTAATCATTGTTCGACAGAGCATGAATGGTTTCAGAAAGCCCTAGCTGGTGATAAGTATTATCAAGACTTTTTCTTCATCCAAGACCAACCAACAGATTGGCAGTCTAAGTTTGGTGGTTCTGCATGGGCGCCTTTCGGGGATACTGGGAAATACTATCTTCACCTATTTGATGAGACCCAGGCTGACCTTAACTGGCGCAATCCCAATGTCCGTAAGGAGCTTTTCAAGGTTGTTAATTTCTGGCGCGACAAGGGTGTCAAAGGTTTTCGATTTGATGTGATCAATTTGATCGGTAAGGACGAGGTTTCAGTGGACTGTCCTGAAAATGAAGGGAAGCCAGCTTATACAGACAAACCCATCGTTCATAACTATTTGCGTATGATGAACCAAGCCACTTTTGGATCTGACGATAGCTTTATGACAGTTGGGGAAATGTCTTCTACCACCATGGACAACTGTGTCCTCTATTCGTCGCCTGATCGTCAGGAATTATCCATGACCTTTAATTTTCATCACCTCAAGGTGGACTATAAGGATGGACAAAAGTGGACCTTGGCTCCCTTTGATTTTGAAGAGTTGAAGAGTCTTTACCATAGTTGGGGTAAGGAAATGAGTGATAAAGACGGTTGGAGTGCCCTCTTTTGGAACAATCACGATCAACCACGTGCCTTGAACCGTTTTGTCGATATTCAAAACTTCCTCAAGGAAGGAGCCACTATGCTAGCAGCCAGCATTCACCTGTCACGTGGGACACCTTATATCTACATGGGTGAGGAAATCGGGATGATTGACCCAGACTATGATTCTATGGCTGATTACGTGGATGTCGAATCGCTTAATGCCTATCAGATGCTCCTAGAAGAAGGAAAGAGTCAGCAAGAAGCCTTCCAGATTATTCAAGCTAAGTCGCGTGATAATTCACGCATTCCCATGCAGTGGGATGCTTCGGAAAATGCAGGATTTTCAACAGGCACTCCTTGGTTGAAAGCTGGTAAATCCTATAAAGACATCAATGTAGAAAATGAAATCCAGGGTCCGATTTTTACCTTCTATCAAGACTTGATTCGACTGCGTAAGGAAATGCCAATCATTTCAGAAGGAAGTTACAAACCAGCCTTTGAAGATAGCAAACAAGTCTACGCTTTTGAACGCCAGTTTGAGGAACAAAAGTTACTAGTGCTCAATAACTTTTATGCTAAAGAAGTGGAAATCGACTTGCCAGCAGTCTACCAAAATGGACAGATTTTGATTTCAAACTATGAAGATGCAGAAGTGTCTGAGAAAATTCTACTAAAACCCTATCAAACACTGGCTATTTATGTAAATTAAACTTAGCAAGGAGACCTCTTTTTCAGAAAAGCAGGGTTCTTTTTGCTGTCTATTCCATCCTTGAAAGTGTAGAACAAACTGTCAATCGAAAGTGATTATGTCCCAAAAAAAATGGTGAGATTGAGGGCAATTATTTTGCTTTCATTTGACAAGAGGAACCCTTGAAGCAGTTTTGTCAGCTAAACCAAGGCTAATCTTAGCCTTGGCTTGTCAGCCTAACAGCATCAAGCCTCTTATCAAATGAAATAGAGGGCTAGCTATCAGCTAGTTAAAACATCTAATTTTTAGGAGGGCTGGGTGACTAACTTCATTATAGAACTTTCATTTAGTTAGCAAAAAGGCTTGTTGTCTATAATTGGCTGCATTAGTCTAGATTTTATTTATAGAAAATGTTATAATAGACTGTATTTAAAAAATTTTAAGGAGAAATGACAGAATGTCTGTATCATTTGAAAACAAAGAAACAAACTGTGGTGTCTTGACTTTCACTATCTCTCAAGACCAAATCAAACCAGAATTGGACCGTGTCTTCAAGTCAGTGAAGAAATCTCTTAATGTTCCAGGTTTCCGTAAAGGTCACCTTCCACGTCCTATCTTCGATAAAAAATTTGGTGAAGAATCACTTTACCAAGACGTTATGAACGCTCTTTTGCCAAACGCTTATGAAGCAGCTGTAAAAGAAGCTGGTCTTGAAGTGGTTGCCCAACCAAAAATTGACGTAACTTCAATGGAAAAAGGTCAAGACTGGGTTATCACTGCTGAAGTCGTTACAAAACCTGAAGTAAAATTGGGTGACTACAAAAACCTTGAAGTATCAGTTGATGTAGAAAAAGAAGTAACTGACGCTGATGTTGAAGAGCGTATCGAACGCGAACGCAACAACCTGGCTGAATTGGTTATCAAGGAAGCTGCTGCTGAAAACGGCGATACTGTTGTTATTGACTTTGTTGGTTCTATCGATGGTGTTGAATTTGATGGCGGAAAAGGTGAAAACTTCTCACTTGGACTTGGTTCAGGTCAATTCATCCCTGGTTTTGAAGACCAATTGGTAGGTCACTCAGCTGGCGAAACTGTTGATGTAGTTGTAACATTCCCAGAAGACTACCAAGCAGAAGACCTTGCAGGTAAAGAAGCTAAATTCGTAACAACTATCCACGAAGTAAAAGCTAAAGAAGTTCCAGCTCTTGATGATGAGCTTGCAAAAGACATCGACGAAGAAGTTGAAACACTTGCTGAATTGAAAGAAAAATACCGCAAGGAATTGGCTGCTGCTAAAGAAGAAGCTTATAAAGATGCAGTTGAAGGTGCAGCAATCGATAAAGCTGTAGAAAACGCTGAAATCGTAGAACTTCCAGAAGAAATGATTCACGAAGAAGTTCACCGCTCAGTAAACGAATTCCTTGGAAACTTGCAACGTCAAGGTATCAATCCTGACATGTACTTCCAAATCACTGGAACTACTCAAGAAGACCTTCACAACCAATACCAAGCAGAAGCTGAGTCACGTACTAAGACTAACCTTGTTATCGAAGCAGTTGCCAAAGCTGAAGGATTTGATGCTTCAGAAGAAGAAATCCAAAAAGAAATCGAGCAATTGGCTGCAGACTACAACATGGAAGTGGCACAAGTACAAAGCTTGCTTTCAGCTGATATGTTGAAACACGACATCACAATCAAAAAAGCTGTTGAATTGATTACAAGCACAGCAACAGTTAAATAATCTTAATAAACAAAAAACCCACCTGATTAGGTGGGTTTTCTTATGCACTATTTTCCAAAAATCTCTCTGAGGTCTGCGTCTGTAATCCCAATCATAGCTGGAATACTGGTCCAGTTTTCTTCGGTTAGGATGTAGGATTGTTCAGAGTTACTTGATGTGACTGTTTCAGAGACAACTGGTTGCTTTTCTTCAATATTCTCCAATAAATCACTGAAGCGTTCAATCAGATAGGTCTTTCGGGCAGTTCCGATGTGCTGGGTAGCATAATCAAAGGCCTGCAATTCACCTAGTAAGATAAGCTTGCTTTTGGCGCGTGTAATGGCTGTGTAGATGAGATTGCGCTCCAGCATACGCCTACTAGCACTGGTAATCGGTAGGATGACAACAGGGAACTCACTTCCCTGTGATTTATGGATGCTCATGGCATAGGCCAGGCGAATCTTGTACCATTCGTTACGTGGGTAAGAGACCTCATTGCCATCAAAATCAATGACAATCTCGTCTTGTTTCGACTCGGTGTATTTACCAGGGATCAGATCTATGATAGCTCCCAAATCTCCGTTAAAGACATTGATTTCAGCATCGTTGACCAAATGAATGACCTTGTCTCCCTTGCGATAGTGGCACTGGGGAGCTTCAAAACTAAGTTGGTCTTTTTGTGGTGGATTGAGCAGATCTTGCATGAGTTGGTTGATGGCATCAATCCCTGCCGTCCCTCGGTACATGGGGGCCAGAACCTGAATATCACGAGCAGGGATACCACTTCTGAGAGCAGCGCCTAAGATTTTTTCAATCGTCGCTGGAATATGGCCACTAGCAATTTCAAAGTAGGAACGGTCAGCTTTTTTCTGGGTGAAATCGGCTGGCAAGATGCCCTGTCTAATCTGACTAGCTAGGGTGACGATGGTTGATTCTTCGCTTTGCCGGTAAATTTTTTCCAAGCGAGTCTGAGGAATCAAGGGAATATGAAGGAGGTCCGCTAGAACCTGTCCAGGACTGACAGAAGGTAGCTGATCACTGTCACCCACGATGAGGATTTTACTGTTAGAAGAGATGTTGGAGAAGAGTTGATTGGCCAGCCAAGTATCCACCATGGAAAATTCATCTACGATGATAAAGTCGGCATCCAGATAATCTTCCAGATGACTGGTATCATCGTCCCCTGTCATTCCTAAATGACGGTGTACGGTCGCGCTAGGCAAGCCTGTCAATTCATTCATGCGACGAGCAGCTCGTCCAGTTGGAGCAGCAAGAAGAATAGGTAGGTTGCTTTTTTTCCTGAGGTCAAGTCCTTCTAAAAGGGCGTAAACAGCGATAATCCCATTGATAACAGTTGTCTTACCAGTACCAGGTTCACCTGTCAGGATAAAGACCTTATTCTGGATAGCATCACAGATAGCTTGTTTTTGAATACTATCATACTCAATCTCCAGATCTTCTTCGACAGTAGCGATATGTTTTTGAATGGTTTCTAAATCTTGGCTCTTCTGTTTTCCTTTTTCAAGGATACGAATCAAGTGACTGCGGATACCTTCCTCAGCGAAAAAGAGGCTGTTGTCAAAGATCTTGGTATCAATCTGCTGAACCTTGTCTTCTTCGATCAGGTAGGAGAGCTCTTGGGCAACTTGGCTGGGGTCTAGTTCCACGGGACGGGAAGACTCAAGGAGAGTAAGGGTTTGTTCCAGCAAATCCCGTGCTTCAACATAGGTGTCCCCTGTTTCCATACAGGCCTGAAAAAGACTGTGAACTAGACCGGCGCGGAAGCGTTCAGGAGCCTGACTTTCGATGCCTAGTTCCTCAGCTAGTTGGTCAGCAATGGTAAAGCCCAAACCCTTGATATCCTCAACCAGCTGGTAGGGATAATTTTCAACCACATCAAGGGTTTCTTCCTTGTAAAAGTCTTGAATCTGAAAGGCTAGTTTGTTGGGAATGCCGTAGTTGGCTAGTTTGGACAAAACCATCTCCGTTCCGTAGTTGAGACGGAGAGTGGAGACGAAAGCCTCGCGATTTTTGGCAGAGAGCCCTGAGATGCCTTCTAGCTTTTCTGGGTGTTGCAGAATTTCGTCAATGGTATTGTCGCCATAGGTATCTACGATTTTCTGAGCTGTCTTGAGACCAATCCCCTTGAAATGGCTACTTGAAAAGTACTTGACCAAGCCCTTACTAGTTGGTTTTGCGCGATCATAACGACTGATTTGCAGTTGTTCTCCATACTTGGAGTGCTGGACAATTTGCCCCCAAAAAGTATAGTCTTCGCCCTCAATTACATCAGCCATGGTTCCTGTGACAATGATTTCAAAATCATCAAAATCCTCTGCGTCCGTATCGTCGATTTCTAGGAGGAGGATGCGATAAAAATTGCTGGGATTTTCAAAAATAATCCGTTCAATGGTTCCTGAAAAATAAACTTCCATAAAATTCCTTTGCATGAATAGGTGAGAGTTAATACTCTTCGAAAATCTCTTCAAACCACGTCAGCTCTATCTGCAACCTCAAAACACTGTTTTGAGCAGCCTGCGGCTAGCTTCCTAGTTTGCTCTTTG
>NZ_VMLO01000139.1:0-775 GCF_013276735.1 Streptococcus sp. 1559 | reverse complement strand
TCCGATGAATCCCCTCCACGTCTTCTTGATAGCTTGATTTCCCTACATAATCTCTGGATATCTGCTCACGAACTGCTCTTGCTTGTCTCGCGCTCTCCTCACGAGTATAGCGCTGTAAGCTTTTCTGTCTTTGACCATCTTGAGCAACATAGGCCTGAACAGCCGACAAATCCGTTCGCAATTCCTGCGCTGTTCGCTCAAAGCTAGCCTTAGCTTGTGTGATGAGACCATTGGTGTCTTCAAGCGCTGGACTCCAGTCTGTCGCTAGGGTACCTTTTTCAAGTTTAATCCTACGAATGAAAATAGTTCCTCCGTATCCTAAATCTGAATTGAATAGGGTCATCTGTAGCTTGGATTCAGAGGGCGCATCCTCTTTAAAAAATACCGGACCTGTAAGCCTAAATCGCTGCCACTCCCTAGTCGCAGTGAACTCTTTTCGTCCCTCTATACCAAAGCCATTCGCCCCACCATGCGACATATGGAAAGGAAAAGAACCATCAACTTCATCGAGTTTACAATCAAACGAGAGAGTCCAAGTTGTCCCAATATCGGACTTTGAAAGATAGGGATCTAGATTATCAAACACAAAACCAAAACGAGACTGTTGAATTTTCTCGGAATCACGATAATAGTTCCGACCACCAACTTGCATATTTGAAAATTCTTCTCGTAATTTTCCAGCTTCAGCCACAACTAAGGTCTTATCTGCCTTGTCCTTGGTTGCGTTCAGGATTTCCTGGCGGATAGAGCCAGCTCGCACCTCAAATTCAGCCTG
>NZ_VMLO01000138.1:0-2386 GCF_013276735.1 Streptococcus sp. 1559 | reverse complement strand
TAAGACTGACGAAGTCAGTAACCATACATACGACAAGGCGAAGCTGACGCGGTTTGAAGAGATTTTCGAAGAGTATAAAATTGAATTGCTTATAAAAAGCTCCATACACTGGATGTGTATAGAGCGATGGGGCTTTATTTAATATAGAGTTCTTGATTTTTCAAGACAATTTCACGTACGCTCGCAAATTTCTTAAGTTTTTTAAGTTCTTCTGGATGAGTGACGAGAGTGATAACATAACCTTCCTTGCCCATACGGCCAGTACGGCCAGCACGGTGAGTGTAGGTTTCAATATCTCTAGGAATATCAAAGTTTACGACACATTCTAGGCTATCGATATCAATTCCACGTGCCAGAAGGTCTGTTGCTAGAAGCAGGGTTAGTTGCTTGTCTTTAAACTTTTCTAAGATGACTTTTCTAAATTTGACATTAACATCACTAGCGAGAGAAACAGCCAAGATATCCCGATACTGTAATTTTTCCTCTGCACTTCCAAGGTCTGATAGGCTGTTAAAGAAGACCAGACCGCGGAAATCCTCCACATGAGCTAGTTTTCGTAGCATATCCACTCGGTGACGTTGGTCTACCTGCATATAGAAATGTTGGATGTTATCCAGTTTTTGGTCAGAGAGATCAATGGTACGTGTGTTTGGCGCAATCTTTTCTTGGTCAAACTTAGTCGTGGCACTCATGTAGACCAGTTGGTGGTCACGCGGTGCGTAGTGAGTGATTTTCTCAACAAAGTGAATCTGAGAATCATCTAGCAATTGGTCGAATTCATCCAGGATGATGGTTTCCACATTCATCATCTTGATTTTTTTCAATTTAATGAGTTCAAAGATACGTCCAGGAGTTCCAATCAGAATTTCTGGTCCTTTTTTTAGGCGTTCAATCTGGCGTTTCTGGCTCGAACCTGATAAGAAGAGTTGGGGAGTCAAGCCGATAGTCTCAGCCCACGTTTTACATACATCAAAAATCTGTCCAGCAAGCTCTGTATTTGGTGCTAGAATCAAGAGTTGCTGCGCTTTTTTCTTTTGTAGTCTGAGAAGACTTGGTAGGAGGTAAGCTAGGGTCTTACCGGTTCCTGTTGGACTTACTCCTAGAAGATTTTCTCCTGCAAGAATGGGCTCAAATAGTTGAGTTTGAATGGGGGTAAATTCTTGGAAACCGAGTTGGTCACTTAGTTCTTGCCATTCAGTAGGTAGTTTGCTTTTCATTTTTCTGCCTCAAATCTAATGCCAGCAGTCTGGCGCATGGTATATAGTAGCTCATGAACAGAGCCTGCATCATCCAGCCAAGTCTGGTAAAGTGTCTGGTCTGGTTGCTGAATCATGTGTGCAAATGCAGTGACTTCCTCAGTCATCGTATGAGGAGCCTGTTGAATAGGGAGCTGGACTTGATTGCCTTGGTGGTCGGTAAAAATAGCTGAGCGAATATGCTCAATCGTGTTGAGGGTCAAGGTTCCATTTGTTGTGTAAATTTCGCAAGGAAGATTGGAAGTGATGTTTTTCCCAGCCTTGATATGAACTTGAAAGTCAGGGTAGAAGAGGATACCGTCTCCATTTAGGTCCATGCTATTGTCAAGCTGTTGAGCCATGTAGGTTGCGTCCTCAGCCTTTCCAAAGAGACGAACGGCAGCGTAGAGAGGATAAATCCCCAAATCCATAAGTGCTCCACCAGCAAAACGCTCTGAAAAGACATTGGGCGTATGCCCAGCCAACAAGTTAGGCATTTTGGAAGAATATTTGGCATAGTTGAAATCTGCCCCCAAAATTTGTTTGTCTGCTAAAAAGTTTTTGATGATAGTGAAAGCTTTTTCATGGTAATTACGAGCTGCTTCAAAGATAAAACAGTGATTTTTTTCAGCTGTTTGAACCAAATCCGGCCAGTCTTGTGGCTGAGTGACAGCTGGCTTTTCAAGAATGACATGTTTACCTGCAGACAAGGCAGCCTTTGCCTGAGCAAAATGCAAGGAGTTTGGACTGGCAATATAGACTACATCGAAGGAGCTCTTGAAGAAGTCTTCTAATTGATCAAATAGTTGGATATCCTGATAGCGAGAAGCAAAGGTTGCTGCGGTTTCAAGTTTCCTAGAATAGACTGCGACCAGCTGGTATTTCCCACTAGCATGGGCTGCTTCTATGAAGTGGTGGCTGATATCGCCAGTGCCAATGATACCTAATTTAAGCATAAATACTCCTTTTCTGATTTTAAATCCTTCTTTTATTATAACATAGATAGACGGGACTATCCAACAGAGGGGAAAAATTTCAAATAAGCGATTAGCTTTCTTCTGAAGAAAAGCTTTCTTTTACGAATAAATAGATAGAAGCATCAAATCTAGCAAATTAGATTAAAAAATGTGCTATCCCGACTTTATCACTTA
>NZ_VMLO01000137.1:0-890 GCF_013276735.1 Streptococcus sp. 1559 | reverse complement strand
TAAGGTGGGATAAAAGCCAACTCAATATTACTTGGAATCTCTAAGGTACTTGATTTATGCCATATAGCATTATCCATGACAAGTAAAATATAGTCATCTGGATAAGCTTGTGAGACTTGCCGTAGAAATTCATTGATCCACTCAGTATTGCATCCTCCAGCAATGAGGAAAAAGGAATCTCCTGTCTGAGCATCTACTGCCCCATAACAATAGCGATATTCTCGCATATAATGACTAGGAATGCTAGGTCGGATTCCTTGAGGAGCCCAACAAGAACTCATCTTACTGATTCTTCCGAAACCAGCTTCATCTTGGTACATCAAACGTACTTTGTTATAAGTCCCCTCTTCTTTAAAGCGCTTACTTAAGGTCTCGAATGTAGATTTTATTTTTAGACGTCTCAATTGTCTGAGCGTCTGCCTTCTTGGGATGCTCAGGTCGAGGAGTGACCGTTCGCCAACCATGTCGTTTCAGGAGATAATAGAAACCATCACGTGTGGAAGTGCGACCAATCTCTTTTTGATAGGCTTCAAATAACTGATTGACAGTTACAAATTCCCCAGCCTGAGCAGCTTCTATATGACGTTTTAGAAATGCTTGTTCTTCTTCGTAAGTCATATATTCTCTATGACGTCCACCACGGGTCTCCTGAAGAAGCGCTTCTAAACCAAACTCCTTATATTTTTTCAAATTCCTCCAAACAGTTGTTTTATTGCAATCTAGCAGATCCATGATTTCCTTATAACTCTTTTCTTTTGAGCGAAAATAAATAATCTGTAGACGTTTGTGATATTTGGCGTACGATGAATCTCTTAGGAGTTGTTCAATTTTTTGTGTTTCTTCGTTTGTAAGTTTCATAACTACTATTATAAGATGTTTTTTGATTTTAG
>NZ_VMLO01000136.1:0-1095 GCF_013276735.1 Streptococcus sp. 1559 | reverse complement strand
GAAAGCATCTAAGTGTGAAACCCACCTCAAGATGAGATTTCCCATGATTATATATCAGTAAGAGCCCTGAGAGATGATCAGGTAGATAGGTTAGAAGTGGAAGTGTGGCGACACATGTAGCGGACTAATACTAATAGCTCGAGGACTTATCCAAAGTAACTGAGAATACGAAAGCGAACGGTTTTCTTGATTTGAATAGATATTCAATTTTGAGTAGGTATTACTCAGAGTTAAGTGACGATAGCCTAGGAGATACACCTGTACCCATGCCGAACACAGAAGTTAAGCCCTAGAACGCCGGAAGTAGTTGGGGGTTGCCCCCTGTGAGATAGGGAAGTCGCTTAGCTTTAATCCGCCATAGCTCAGTTGGTAGTAGCGCATGACTGTTAATCATGATGTCGTAGGTTCGAGTCCTACTGGCGGAGTAATTTAGTTAAGAGGTTTAGGCCTCTTTTTTTGTTATGTAATAATAATCTATCTCGTGTTATTAGAGGCGAGACATTTTTCGGCTCTTTGTCAACTGTAGTGGGTTGATGAAAAGCTAATCTCGAGAAAGGGCAAATTTCGTCATTTTTTTTGAAGTTTTTAAAGTTCCGAAAACCAAAGGCGTTGCGTTTGATAAGTTTGATGAGATTATTAGTGACTTCTAGTTTGGCGTTAGAATAGGCTAGTTTAAGGGCATTGACAATTTTCTCGTTATCAGCGTTCTAAACATTCAAAAATAGTTGGGACTTCCCTTAATAAATCTGTTACTTTCTTTTTCAAGATAGCCCAAGCTTGCTCAATAGGATTCAAATCTGGTGAATAAGGCGGTAGAGGTAAGAAAAAGTGTTTATCTTGGATGCAGAGTTCATCCAAAATGTTCTTGGGATCAAAACTAGCATTGTCCATGATAATAACATGAGGTGTCTTCAAAGCAGGCAGGAGTTGCGTTTTGAACCACTCCACAAAGAAATCGCTTGTCCTGCTGTTCTTGTAAATCATGGGAGCTATAAACTCTCCGTCTACTTGTCCTGCAACAATTGAAGTTCGCTCAAAACGACGTCCGCTAATCTTTTCATAGACTTTCTCCCCTCTAGGAGCCCCTGCATAAGG
>NZ_VMLO01000135.1:0-1995 GCF_013276735.1 Streptococcus sp. 1559 | reverse complement strand
TTGCTTCTATTCTAATCCCACTCCCACCCCTTCCTGAACAATCCAGAATCGTTGATAAAATCGAACAATTTTTCGCCCATATTGACGCACTAATTTAGTATAATAGTTTTACGTGCGGTGGAATTTCTATCAAACATAAGATAGGAGTTTTACGTTGAAAGAATTTGAATTACATTTGAAGAAAGCTGGTTTAGCTGAAAATACTGTGCGTTCGTACCTTTATGGTGTTCGATTTTTCTTGGAGAATTATGAACTCAAAATGGAAGATTTATTTGAATACAAGGGATATTTATTAGACAATTTTAAACCTAAAACTGTCAATTTGCGACTACAAGGAGTAAATAAATATCTGACTTTTATTGGTCATGATGATTTGAAATTAAAATTTGTCAAAGTACAGCAAAAACCGTTTTTAGAAGATGTCATTAGCTATGCTGATTACCTTTTTCTTAAACGTAGTTTGAAAAAAGATGGTATTTTAAAATGGCATTTTGTCGTTTGGTTTTTAGGTGCAACTGGGGCTCGTGTAAGTGAGCTTATTAAACTAAAAGTAGAGCATGTAGAAATCGGTTATTTTGACATTTACTCAAAAGGTGGTAAAATTCGTAGACTGTACATTCCTAAAAAATTAAGAAATAGTTGTCTTAGTTGGTTAGAATCAGAAAATCGCCGAAGTGGTTATTTATTTTTGAATAAATTTAATGAACCAATTACAGCAAGAGGAGTTGCTCAACAGTTAAAAAATTATGCTGATAAATACAAAATGAATCCTAAAGTAATTTACCCTCATTCTTTTAGACATTTATTTGCTAAGAATTTTTTATCGAAGTATAATGATATTGCCTTGCTTGCAGATTTGATGGGACACGAAAGTATAGAAACTACTCGAATTTATCTAAGGAAAACAGCTACTGAACAACAAAATATTGTAGATAAAATTGTTAATTGGTAAAAAAATAACAGGTGGTCAAATTGACCATCTGCTATTTTTTTGTGATTATGGCTCTTATTATCTGAATAACATTAAAATTGAAATAGATTTTCCAAGAAGATCAACTTGGTTGCTAGCTCCTTTAGAAAAAATTGTAACAACTATTTCAGCTAAGCCTTATCAAATAAAACAGTCTGAAATTGTAAAAGAGGGCAAGATTCCAGTAGTTAGTCAATCTAAAATATTAGTTGAAGGATTTTCTAATAATTTTTCTAAGATTCTAGACTATAAAACAAACGTTGTAATATTTGGTGACCATACAAGAAATCTTAAGATTATAGACTTCCCTTTTGTTGTTGGTGCAGACGGAGTAAAAATTCTGTCTCCAATTTGCTTATCTGCAAAATTTTTAAAATACCACTTAGACTATACGCTATTATTTGTTAGGAACAGGGGCTATGCTCGACATTATTCGTATCTAAAATCTAAAATAATAGGTATTCCTTCAGTTTTAGAACAAAAGAGAATTGTCGCTAAAATTGATTTACTTTTTCAAAAAGTTTCTCAGCTTTAGTAATTATTAATTTTTGTGTACGTATACCTGGAAAATTAATTATAGTTTGAGAAAATCTAGTTTTGTTTAATATAGGAATAGTGGTAGATGATGTATTGTTCTTGAATTGTTTTTGCATAAAATCAGACTGTATAGCTAAAAGTAAAAATTTTGAGTTGACAAAATTAAATACTTCTATGCCATGCATTTGTTGATTGAACGCTCCATCAACACGAACAATCCCAGCAATTCCAATATTTCCAATACCATTTATTAAAATAGAACCTGCTTTTATTTTTCTGGATTTTGTATTTCCTAGAACCGATAAATATTCAGTTGCATTGTATAGTTCTCCTTGTAATAAATCAGCAGGTTTATAGAATGGTATTTCGCCGCCGTAGTTTTCAGGGCTATTTTTAGATGGCGTGTTACCAGTACTAATTATTCCTATATAATTTAATGTTGTCTGTACCCAATTCATAGGTATCTTCCCATAATAAGAGTTATCATC
>NZ_VMLO01000134.1:0-583 GCF_013276735.1 Streptococcus sp. 1559 | reverse complement strand
GTAACAACACCAGCTCGTAAGACACCAACTATTGACTTGGTACAAGATCCTACTACAGGTGACGTTACAGTAACACCTAAGAAACCAGATGGCTCAACTTATCCAGAAGGAACAATGGTAGAACTTCCAGGTAAGGATGGTCGTCCAATTAAAGTGACGATTGGAGCAGATGGTTCAGCTAAGGTTCCAAATGATCAATTACCAGATACTACGGTTGTAGGTAAGGCTAAGATTACAGAACCAGGTAAAGCAGCTGTAGAAGTTCCTAATGTAACTACACCAGCTAAGGTAACACCAGCAACGCCAACGACTGAAACACCAGGTAAGATTGAAATTGCTCAACAACCAAATGGAAATGCGATTGTAACACCTAAGAAACCAGATGGAACAACTTACCCATCAGGAACTAAGGTAGAAATTCCAGGAGAAAATGGAACAACAATCACAGTAACAATTGGTGACAATGGTTCAGGTGAAGTACCAAATGACAAGCTTCCGAAAGGTGCTGTGCCAGGTAAAGGTAAAGTAACAGAACCGAACAAGAAACCATCACAACCAGTGGATGTAACAACACCAGCTCGTA
>NZ_VMLO01000133.1:0-2036 GCF_013276735.1 Streptococcus sp. 1559 | reverse complement strand
TGTTATGACGCGCTTACGATACAACTATTGAGCAAAAGATGAATCACCTTGATGTAGGGGAGTTTGTCTTATTGCTGCCTGAACACCTCCGTTCAGAGGAAGAACATTATAAATCTGTTTTTGAAGACGACTTAACCAGTCGCATGTCTAGTCAAGATGAACGACAGCAAATGACTGCTACGGTAGGTTATTTAGAATCAGGTCAGGATCGTTTTGTATATAATACGACCCCTATTTCTTACCAACAATTTTTGAAAGATCCAATCATCATTGTTATAACACCCCAATCAACTGGTCCACAGTCCATTTTGTTTTGGATAGACGCAGTACAGAACTACATTCTCTTTAATCAATTGTCTGATGCCCAGGAGCTTATCCAGAGACAAGGCATTGAAAATTGGGTCTCAGAAATGCAAACAGGTTACCATAACTACATCACATTATTGGATAATATCCAGAGGGAACGTTGGGTAATGCTAGCAGGAGCTGTGCTTGGGATTGCAACTTCAATCTTGTTGTTTAACACTATGAATAGGCTCTACTTTGAAGAATTTAGACGTGCCATTTTTATCAAACGCATTGCAGGTCTCAGGTTCTTAGAAATCCATCACACTTATCTCTTTGCTCAACTGGGTGTGTTTTTACTGGGATTTATTGCGAGTGTATTTCTTATGGTAGAGATAGTAGTTGCTTTCTTAGTCTTGTTACTCTTTACTGGTCTATCTCTTTTACAGTTACATGTCCAAATGCAGAAAGAAAACAAGATGTCCATGCTTGTTTTGAAGGGAGGTTAATATGATTGAACTTAAACAGGTGAGTAAATCTTTTGGAGAACGAGAGTTATTTTCGAATCTTTCAATGACATTTGAGGCTGGAAAAGTCTATGCCTTAATTGGTTCAAGTGGTAGCGGAAAAACAACCTTGATGAACATGATTGGGAAATTAGAATCTTATGATGGGACGATTTTTTACCGAGGTAAAGACTTGGCCAATTATAAATCGAGTGATTTTTTCCGTCACGAATTGGGCTACCTCTTCCAGAACTTTGGCTTAATTGAAAACCAAAGTATTGAAGAAAACCTTAAGCTAGGTCTCATTGGTCAAAAGTTGAGTCGGTCGGAACAGCGGTTGAGGCAGAAGCAGGCTTTAGAACAGGTCGGCCTGGCTTATCTTGACCTAGATAAGCGCATCTTTGAGTTATCGGGCGGAGAATCGCAACGGGTTGCCTTGGCAAAAATTATCTTAAAGAATCCACCCTTTATTCTGGCAGATGAGCCAACAGCTTCAATAGACCCAGCAACCTCTCAGTTGATTATGGAGATTTTGCTATCTCTTCGAGATGATAATAGGCTAATCATTATCGCAACACATAATCCGGCAATTTGGGAGATGGCTGATGAAGTGTTCACGATGGATCGTCTGAAATAAAAATCCTTGTTTTTAATTGCACGATGAGTTATCGAAATATTATCATGAATCAATAATTGGAGTTAATTTAGAATTGTACTTTATGAATATTGAGGTAACTTTTTCTTGATAAAGGAAGAAATAGTGGAGAGAAAGTTAGAATGAAAAAATTCGACAATTATATTATTGAGAAGCCTTGCGATTCTAATTCAGATAAACTGCAAAAAATCTTAATAATTGAAAGTTTGGTAGATGATATTTTGCAATTTTCTCTCAGAATCAAAAATAGTGTAGGAGAGATTTTCCTCCTACAACCGTTTCAAAAGAAAACTATCTTTATTCCATGTTATTTTGAGGAAGATATTGTGAAAGTCAAAGATGATGATGAAGTTGAGTGGCATTTGTTAGAATTTCAAAAATTTAGAGCATTTTTGGCTTAGTAATATGTGTTGAAAGCTCAAAATCTATGGTAAAAAGTAGCTTTGAAAACGTATTACCTCCAAAGATTTAGTTAAATAATGATTTAACACAAAAAGAAATTATTGAAGTTCTGGAAAGATGTTGTTTCAGTATTGAGAAAAGGTGGGAAAAACTTGCGATTTTCACAGAGAAAGGATTGTTATAAATCT
>NZ_VMLO01000132.1:0-706 GCF_013276735.1 Streptococcus sp. 1559 | reverse complement strand
CAGATAAGGCAACTGTAGCGGAAACAGCTGTAACATCAACAACTACAGATACAACCGAAGTAGTGAAATACCCACAAGCTACAGAAGATGTTAAAGAAAGCAAAACTGTTACCCGTACCATCAAGTATGTAGATGCGACTGATGAAACGACAGAAGTAGCAACACCCGTTACGCAAACCGTCACCTTAACGCGAACCAACAAGCGTAACAAAGTGACGAAAGTCGTGACAGCAGGAGACTGGACAACAGGTACATGGGGTTCTCAAGACTCTCCAACTGTAACCAACTATGACGCCCCAGATAAGGCAACTGTAGCGGAAACAGCTGTAACATCAACAACTACAGATACAACCGAAGTAGTGAAATACCCACAAGCTACAGAAGATGTTAAAGAAAGCAGAACTGTTACCCGTACCATCAAGTATGTCGATAAAGCCAACGAAACAAAAGAAGTGGCAACACCAGTTACGCAAAGCGTCACCTTAACGCGAACCAACAAGCGTAATAAAGTGACGAAAGTCGTGACAGCAGGAGACTGGTCAACAGGTACATGGGGTTCTCAAGACTCTCTAACTGTAACCAACTATGACGCTCCAGATAAGGCAACTGTAGCGGAAACAGCTGTAACATCAACAACTACAGATACAACCGAAGTAGTGAAATACCCACAAGCTACAGAAGATGTTAAAGAAAGCAAAACTGTTAC
>NZ_VMLO01000131.1:0-2833 GCF_013276735.1 Streptococcus sp. 1559 | reverse complement strand
TAAGTGATAAAGTCGGGAAGTCCTTCTATTGGTACAAGGATGTCATTGATAGCAATGGAGCAAGCATCGAGTAGAGCACATTTGTTTACTATTTTTATAAAATCTTCTCCCTGCTTTATAAGATGTAAAAAAGAGTTCAAATGGAACTCTTTTTTTGTTATAATGAAGGAAGAAAGATCAGACAGGAGAATAAAATGTCAGAACCATTATTTTTACAATCAGTTATGCAAGAAAAAATCTGGGGTGGAACCAAGCTACGTGATGAGTTTGGCTACGACATCCCAAGTGAAAAAATAGGGGAATACTGGGCTATCTCAGCTCACCCAAATGGAGTTTCTAAAGTTGCCAATGGTAGTTTTGAGGGAACAGATCTAGCTACTTTGTATGCAGAACACCGTGAATTGTTTGGCAATCGTCCTGAGCCTGTATTTCCGCTTTTGACTAAGATTCTGGATGCCAACGACTGGCTCAGTGTTCAAGTTCATCCAGATGATGCTTATGGACTCGAGCATGAAGGCGAGCTTGGAAAAACAGAGTGCTGGTACATCATCGCTGCGAATGAAGGTTCAGAGATTATCTACGGCCACAATGCCAAGTCAAAAGAAGAACTCCGCCAGCAAATCGAGGACAAGAATTGGGATGACTTGCTGACAAAAGTGCCTGTTAAGGCTGGAGATTTCTTCTATGTGCCAAGTGGCACCATGCATGCCATTGGGGCTGGCATCTTGATTCTTGAAACCCAGCAGTCTAGCGATACCACCTATCGCGTCTATGACTTTGACCGCAAGGACGATAAGGGCAACTTGCGTGAACTTCATCTTGAAAAATCCATTGATGTCTTAAACATTGGTGAGCCTGCAAATAGCCGTCCTGTAACTGTTAAAGCAGATGATTTGCGTTCCACTCTCCTTGTATCCAATGATTTCTTTGCAGTTTACAAGTGGGAAATTACTGGAAAAGTTGACTTCGAAAAGACAGCTGACTACAGCTTATTGAGTGTCTTAGCCGGTCAAGGTCAACTGACTGTTGACGGGAAAAATTATCCAATCCAAAAAGGCAGTCACTTTATCTTACCAAGTGATGTTGAAGCTTGGACTCTGGAAGGGCAAGGTTTGGAAGTGATTGTTAGCCATCCATAAAAAAGAAAGGGCCTGAGTTTACTACTCAAGTCCTTTTTGATTACATAAATTGGGCGATGAAGACCACGATGATGATGATTGGAATGACGAAACGAAGAAGGAAGAGCCAGACTTGGAACAGTCCCTGTTTCCATGCGGTTTCATCAAGATGGAGTTCCTCCATTGCAAGAGCCTTTTTAAAGATATAGCCTGTAAAAAGTGAAAGGCAGAGAGCTCCAAATGGCATGAGGAGATTGGAAACCAAGAAGTCCATAGCGTCAAAGAAGGTCTTCCCAAAGATGTGAGCATCCGCCATGACACCGTAAGATAGGGCTGAGGGAATGCCAAAGACAAAGGTCAAGATTCCCAAAATGGCACTCCACATGGCACGCTTGCTGTTGTCCTGGTTGGTGATATTGCCCACATTGATTTCCAGCATAACGACGGAAGAAGTGACTGTCGCAAAGAGGAAGAGCAAGAGGAAGAGGATGTAGAAAATGGTTCCAAAAGGCATCTTGTCAAAGAGTTGAGGCAAGACGATAAAGAGTAAGCTCGGTCCCCCTTCAGACTGGATATTGAAGGCTGACATAGCTGGGAAAATGGCGAGACCTGCCATGATGGATACCGAGATATTCATGGCTACGATGGAAATTCCTGATTGGACCAGATTGGTTTTCTTGTCTAAGTAAGAAGCATAGGTCAGCATGGCTGTAACCCCTAGTGAGAGGGCAAAGAAAGATTGTCCCAGAGCATAGAGGAGACCAGCACTGGTCAGTTTTGAAAAGTCTGGTTTGAGGAAGTAAAGAACCCCTTCCATGGCATTTGGCAAACTGAGAGAACGACCGATGATGACGACAAAGATGATAAAGAGCAGGGGCATCATGACTTTCGAAGCTCTTTCAATCCCTTTTTGAACCCCACGTGATACAATGAAGATATTCAATAGGATAAAGGTCGCTTGAGCTCCTAGAGCAATGGCTGGATTTGAAATGATTGAAGTAAATAACTGAGCATAATCACCCGTTCCACCAATTTGGAACAATTTTCCAAACTCAATGCCTAGATAGACTAAAATCCAGCCGCCAATAACACTGTAGAAAGATAAGAGGATAAAGAGGGCAAAGGCACCAATCCAACCGATAAAGTTGTACTTACTATTCTTGCCTAGTTTTCCAAAGGTTTTGATTGCTGAGACACCAGCGCTTCGGCCGAGAGCAAATTCAGCTAGCAAAAGGGGGAAACCGATTAGAATAGTGGAAATGAGAAAGACCAGTAAAAAGCCTCCTCCACCGTTAGCAGCAGTCATATAGGGGAATTTCCAAACGGCACCAAGTCCGATGGCTGAACCAGCAGATGCTAGGATAAAGCCCGGTTTAGACCCCCATTGCGATTTTTCAGACATAGTTAAACTCCTAAAATTAGTGTTACAAAAGAAAAAGCTACTGCCCTTGGCAAATAGCCTCATCAGTACTCAAAATGAGCTTTTCTTTTGATTGATAGACTTGACTATCCTATCATGTTTTCTAAGGTCTGTCAAGAAAACCATTTTCATGTTATGATAAAGTAAAAAATTTCGCAAAAACGCTTGACTCTGACCTAAGGGGAGGGGTTATACTATCAGTGTAATACTCTTCGAAAATCTCTTCAAACCACGTCTGCGTCGCCTTACCGTACTCAAGTACAGCCTACGGCTAGCTTCCTAGTTTGCTCTTTGA
>NZ_VMLO01000130.1:0-6378 GCF_013276735.1 Streptococcus sp. 1559 | reverse complement strand
TAAGTGATAAAGTCGGGAAAGCCTGTGCTTCAATCTGTGCTATATTGGATTTTGTTTTAAACGATTGGTTGTCATTAAGTGGGCGATTGATGATTAAAATGAACATCATAATCCCCAAAAAACTAAATAAAATAAGTGGATGAATTTGTTTTCTCATATCTTATAATTCTACCCTAAAAATCAAAAAAATCAAAAAAATGGGTTAAGGAAGAGACTTTAGAGCATTTTTTCATTCAAGAGTGCGGAATGATTTGAAATATGGTATAATAAAAGGGAATTTCTACAGAAAAGAGAAAATTATGTCAAATTTTGCCATTATTTTAGCAGCGGGTAAAGGGACTCGCATGAAATCTGATTTGCCAAAAGTTTTGCACAAGGTTGCGAGTATTTCTATGTTGGAACATGTTTTCCGTAGTGTGGGAGCTATCCAACCTGAAAAGACAGTAACAGTTGTAGGACACAAGGCAGAATTGGTTGAGGAGGTCTTGGCTGGACAGACAGAATTTGTGACTCAATCTGAACAGCTGGGAACTGGTCATGCAGTTATGATGACAGAACCTATCTTAGAAGGTTTGTCAGGACACACCTTGGTCATTGCAGGAGATACTCCTTTAATCACTGGTGAAAGCTTGAAAAACTTGATTGATTTCCATATCAATCATAAAAATGTGGCCACTATCTTGACTGCTGAAACGGATAATCCTTTTGGCTATGGACGAATTGTTCGTAATGACAATGCTGAGGTTCTTCGTATTGTTGAGCAGAAGGATGCTACAGATTTTGAAAAGCAAATCAAGGAAATCAACACTGGAACATACGTCTTTGACAACGAGCGTTTGTTTGAGGCTTTGAAAAATATCAATACCAATAACGCTCAAGGCGAATACTATATTACAGACGTCATTGGTATTTTCCGTGAAACTGGTGAAAAAGTTGGCGCTTATACTTTGAAAGATTTTGATGAAAGTCTTGGGGTAAATGACCGTGTGGCGCTTGCGACAGCTGAGTCAGTTATGCGTCGTCGCATCAATCATAAACACATGGTCAACGGTGTTAGCTTTGTCAATCCAGAAGCAACTTATATCGATATTGATGTTGAGATTGCTCCGGAAGTTCAAATCGAAGCCAATGTTACCTTGAAAGGGCAAACGAAAATTGGTGCTGAGACTGTTTTGACAAACGGTACTTATGTAGTGGACAGCACTATCGGAGCAGGAGCGGTCATTACCAATTCTATGATTGAGGAAAGTAGTGTTGCAGACGGTGTGACAGTCGGTCCTTATGCTCACATTCGTCCAAATTCAAGTCTGGGTGCCCAAGTTCATATTGGTAACTTTGTTGAGGTGAAAGGATCTTCAATCGGTGAGAATACCAAGGCTGGTCATTTGACTTATATCGGAAACTGTGAAGTGGGAAGCAACGTTAATTTCGGTGCTGGAACTATTACAGTCAACTATGACGGCAAAAACAAATACAAGACAGTCATTGGAGACAATGTCTTTGTTGGTTCAAATTCAACCATTATTGCACCAGTAGAACTTGGTGACAATTCCCTCGTTGGTGCTGGTTCAACTATTACTAAAGACGTGCCAGCAGATGCTATTGCTATTGGTCGCGGTCGTCAGATCAATAAAGACGAATATGCAACACGTCTTCCTCATCATCCTAAGAACCAGTAGGAACCTATCATGGAGTTTGAAGAAAAAACGCTTAGCCGAAAAGAAATCTATCAAGGACCAATATTTAAACTGGTCCAAGATCAGGTTGAATTACCAGAAGGCAAGGGAACTGCCCAACGGGATTTGATTTTCCACAATGGGGCTGTCTGTGTTTTAGCAGTAACGGATGAACAAAAACTTATCTTGGTCAAGCAGTACCGCAAAGCTATCGAGGCTGTCTCTTACGAAATTCCAGCCGGAAAATTGGAGGTAGGAGAAAACACAGCCCCTGTGGCAGCAGCTCTGCGTGAATTAGAGGAAGAAACAGCTTATACAGGGAAGTTAGAACTCTTGTACGATTTTTACTCAGCCATTGGCTTTTGTAATGAAAAGTTAAAACTATACATAGCCAGCGATTTGACAAGGGTAGAAAATCCGCGTCCCCAAGATGACGATGAGACCTTGGAAGTCCTTGAAGTGAACTTAGAAGAAGCCAAGGAATTGATCCAATCAGGTCATATCTGTGATGCCAAGACAATTATGGCTGTTCAATATTGGGAATTGCACAAAAAATAGAGGAGGTCAATATGGGTAAACCTTTATTAACGGATGAAATGATTGAAAGGGCTAATAGAGGCGAAAAAATTTCAGGTCCTCCTTTGCTAGATGATAATGAGGAGACAAAAATTTTACCAACCTCTTCTTCCCGTTTTGGTTATGCCAATCCTAAGGATCATGGTTTTAGCCAGGAAACCTTGAAGATTCAGGTCGAACCGTCTATTCATAAAAGCCGTCGCATTGAAAACACCAAGAGAAATGTCTTCAATTCTAAACTGAATAAAATCTTATTTGCAGTCATCTTTCTCTTGATTTTGCTTGTCTTAGCAATGAAACTGTTGTAATAGAAAAGGAATTGAAATGAAAATAGGAATTATTGCAGCTATGCCAGAAGAACTGGCTTATTTAGTCCAGCATTTAGACAATGCCCAAGAGCAAGTTGTTTTGGGGAATACCTATCATACAGGAAGCATTGCCTCGCATGAAGTCGTTCTTGTAGAAAGTGGAATTGGTAAGGTCATGTCTGCTATGAGTGTGGCGATTTTGGCTGATCATTTTCAAGTGGATGCTTTGATTAACACGGGATCTGCTGGAGCAGTAGCAGAGGGTATCGCTGTTGGGGATGTCGTGATTGCTGACAAATTAGCCTATCATGATGTGGATGTCACAGCTTTTGGCTATGCTTATGGACAAATGGCGCAACAACCGCTTTATTTCGAATCAGATAAAACCTTTGTTGCCAAAATCCAAGAGAGTTTATCTCAATTGGACCAGAACTGGTATCTTGGTTTGATTGCTACAGGAGATAGTTTTGTTGCAGGAAATGATAAGATAGAAGCGATTAAGTCTCATTTCCCAGAAGTTTTAGCAGTTGAGATGGAAGGAGCAGCTATTGCTCAGGCATCGCATGCTCTTAATCTCCCAGTCTTAGTCATCCGAGCTATGAGTGACAATGCCAACCATGAAGCAAACATCTTTTTTGATGAGTTTATTATTGAAGCTGGACGTCGCTCTGCCCAAGTCTTGTTAGCCTTTTTGAAGGCTTTAGATTAAGCGGAAATTTGACAGTTTTTCTAGCTTATGATAAGATTTAAGTAAAGAAAAGCTAGAAAACGTTTCAGAGGATATTATGAGTATTGAAATGACTGTCAGTGAGATTGCAGAGGTCTTAGGATTATCTCGCCAAGCAATCAATAACCGTGTCAAAGAATTACTAGAAGAAGACACAGATAAAAATGACAAAGGGGTAACAGTTGTTACCAGAAGTGGCTTGATTAAGCTAGAAGAAATCTATAAAAAAACGATTTTTGAAGATGAGCCTGTCAGTGAAGATGTCAAACAACGTGAACTGATGGAGATTCTAGTGGATGAGAAGAATGCAGAAATTCTTCGTCTTTATGAACAATTAAAAGCCAAGGATCGTCAGTTATCAGAAAAAGACGAGCAGATGCGTATCAAAGACCGTCAGATTGCTGAGAAAGACAAACAATTAGATCAGCAACAACAATTGACCCTTCAAGCCATGAAGGATCAAGAAAATCTCAAGCTAGAGCTGGACCAAGCAAAAGAAGAAGTCCAATCCACTAAGAAAGGCTTTTTTGCTCGTTTATTTGGAGGATAATCAAGGAGCTGTTTAGGTTAAATGCTAACCTGATAGCTTCTTTTGTTTCGAAATAGTATAGTTGCTCAAGTAAAATAAGAGTAGAGGAGAGGTATAGAATGGAAAAATTAGAAGATTATATTGCTTTTGACTTAGAATTTAATCAGCACGAAGGAGAGACACACCTGATTCAAGTATCGGCAGTGCGTTTTAGAGATGGTCAGGAAATCGATGCCTATGATTCCTATGTTCATACCAATGTACCTCTAAAAAGTTTTATCAATGGTTTGACAGGGATTACGGCTGAGACCTTAAAAGATGCTCCACCAGTGGAGAAAGTTATAAAAGAATTCCAAGAGTTTGTGGGTTCTTTACCGATAATAGGTTACAATGCTGCGAAAAGTGATTTGCCTATTTTAGCAGAGCATGGTTTAGACTATAGCCAGCAGTACAAGGTAGATTTGTATGATGAAGCTTTTGAACGCCGTAGTTCGGATTTACATGGTATTGCCAATCTCAAGTTGCAGACCGTTGCCTCATTTCTTGGATTTCAAGGTCAGTCTCATAATAGCTTAGAGGATGCTCGGATGACGGCGCGTGTTTACGAGTTCTTCCTAGAGTCGGATCAAGCTAGAGAATTATTAGGGACAGAAAGTAGCCTACCAAACAATCCTTTTGGTGGCTTGGACTTGTCTCAATTATTTGACTAGGAGTGCTTATGAAACCTGAAAAACCTAAAAAATTGGGTTTTAAACAGATTTACCTCAATCTTGATAAAATCCTCTTTCTATTTTTCTTGATTTTTATGATAGTGGAGTATTTGTGGGTACCATTCAATTCATGGTTGGCTAGCTTCTTATTAGATCAGACAGGTTATCTTTTTATTTCCTATAACAATGTCTTAGCCATCCTTACTCATTCTCCATTGATTAGTCTAGCTTTTTTAGCCTTGATTGTAATTAACCTTCTGGTTGCTTATTTTCAAATAGGACTCCTCTTTATTGGTGCTCGTCATCTCCTCTATAATGAAAAGCGAAGGCTAATTGAGTATATCCGCAAGGTTTTCCATGAAAGTTTTGGATTTATGAAAAAGCTAACTTGCGCTAAAGCCTTGTTTATCTTTTTCTATATAGCTATGCTTTTTCCTTTTATACGGAAAATGCTGAAGATTTATTATCTTAATAAAATCGTCATTCCAGAGTTTATCCAAGCTTATTTAGAAGATAAATATTGGATGTGGTGGCTGAGCATCCTACTTCTATCTCTTATCTTTCTCTATGTCTCTGTCAGATTGATGTTTGCCCTTCCGAAGATTGTATATGATCAGCTGACTGTTCGAGAAGCAGTGATGTTTAGCTTGGAGAAAACCAAGAAGAGAGTTACTTTTTATGCTTGGAATTTATTTTACATCTTGCTCAAAGCACATTTATTATTTTATCTTCCTTTGATTCCTTTATTATTGGCTCAAACTTTGGTAGATGATATCACTCAGAGAGAGTCTCTGATTCTTGGTATTTTGAATTTTGTCGTGATTAAAAATCTCTATTATATGGCTCTGACTTATTTTTTGGTTAAATTTGTTTCATTTTTGACAGGAAAGGAGCTGGATATGCTTCCTAGGAGAGAAAAAGATCACATCGTGCGATGGGGTGTCATGACTTGTGCCAGTCTTTTCTTTGCCTTAGAAGGTTATATTTATCTGGAGGCTCCCATGGTTCATCTACCTCAACTTATTTCTCACCGAGGGGTTTCCAATGCAAATGGGATTCAAAATACAGTAGAGTCCTTGGAAACTACAGCACAACTCAAACCAGACTTGGTGGAGACGGACGTGCAGGAAACAAAAGATGGGCAGTTTGTCATGATGCATGATGCTAACTTGAAAAATCTAGCAGGTATCAATAAAAGTCCTCAAGACTTAAACTTGGAGGAGCTTAAAGGGATTGATATTTTTGAAAATGGCTACCAGACTAAAATTTCAAGCTTTGAAGATTATCTCAGTCGAGCCAACGAACTTGGTCAAAAATTACTAATTGAAATTAAAACCAGTAAAAAAGATAGTCCAGACATGATGAACCGCTTTTTAGCCCGTTATGCTGCAAAGCTCAAGATTTATGGACATCAAATCCAGTCTTTAGACTACCATGTTGTCGAAAAAGTAAGACAGTATGATGCCGAACTGCCAGTTTATTTCATCATGCCCTACAATTCTGTCTTTCCTAAAACAAGAGCGACAGGATATACTATGGAGTACTCAACCTTGGATGAATATTTTGTAAGCAAACTATGGACAACGGATCAGAAACTTTATGTCTGGACTGTCAATGATTCAGAAGCTATCAGCAAATCTCTTCACTTAGGAGTAGATGGAGTGATTACAGATGATTTGGAAAAAGTTCAGCGGGAAATAGAAGTAGCCCAAGAAGATCCAGAATATACGGATTTGCTCTTGAAAAAAGCATTGGAATTCTTTGAATTTTAGTAATAAAAAAGAGGAACGGTTGTTCCTCCCATGATAGGTAAGTATTTTTCGGAGAGCCTGTTTTTTTATTATGGCTTCAA
>NZ_VMLO01000013.1:16468-42784 GCF_013276735.1 Streptococcus sp. 1559 | reverse complement strand
TTCATTGAGTATAAATAAAAAAACAGAACTAGTATGAACTAGTCCTGTCTATTTTTACCCAATCACACTTCCGTTTGGTACAGCTGGATCAACTGTGAGAAGGGTTAATTTTCCATCATGTTCAGCTGATAGGATCATCCCTTGGCTGACATATTTCTTCATCATTTTACGTGGTTTGAGATTGGCAACGATTTGAACTTTCTTGCCGATTAATTCTTGTTCATTTGGATAGTATTTTGCAATTCCTGAGAGGATTTGACGATCTTCACCATCACCAGCATCCAAGCGGAATTGGAGCAACTTATCAGAACCTTCTACTTTAGACACTTCTTTGACTTCTGCGACACGGATTTCGACCTTATCAAAGTCTTCAAACTTGATTTCATCCTTGTTTAGTTTGAGTTCAACTTCATCTGGATTCCATTCTTTTTCAACAGCTGGTTTATTACCTTCCATTTGTTCCTTGATATAGGCTATTTCTTCTTCCATATCCAGACGTGGGAAGATTGGTGTTCCTTTGGCAACTACAGTCACATCTGCTGGGAAGTCAGCCAAGCTCAAGTTTTCAAGGCTCGCTACTTCTTCCAAGCCAAGTTGATTCAAGACTGCACGACTGGTTTCCATCATAAACGGCTCAATCAAGTGAGCTACAACACGAAGACTAGCTGCCAAGTGGCTCATAACACTTGCCAATTGATCGCGGAGTGCTTCATCCTTGGCCAAGACCCATGGAGCTGTCTCATCGATGTATTTATTAGTACGAGAGATCAGAGCCCAGACTGCTTCTAAAGCACGTGGGTAATCAACTGCTTCCATGTGGGTATGGTAGTCAGCAATTGATTCAGCAGCTACTTGAGCAAGAGCATTGTCAAATTCTGTCACACCCTCTACATAGGCTGGAATTTGTCCATCAAAGTACTTGTTAATCATAGAAACCGTACGGTTGAGGAGGTTCCCAAGATCATTGGCCAATTCATAGTTGATACGGCCGACATAGTCTTCAGGAGTGAAAGTTCCATCTGAACCAACTGGAAGGCTACGCATGAGGTAGTAACGAAGTGGATCTAGTCCATAACGCTCTACCAACATCTCAGGGTAAACGACATTCCCTTTTGACTTAGACATTTTGCCGTCTTTCATGACGAACCAACCGTGAGCAATCAAACGATCTGGCAATTTGATATCTAACATCATAAGAAGGATTGGCCAGTAGATTGAGTGGAATCGAAGGATGTCTTTTCCTACCATGTGGAAGACTGTTCCATTCCAGAACTTGTCAAAGTTACCATGTTCGTCTTGACAGTAGCCAAGAGCTGTCGCATAGTTAAGAAGAGCATCAATCCAAACATAGACAACGTGTTTAGGATTTGATGGTACTGGAACGCCCCATGTAAAGGTTGTACGAGAAACTGCCAAATCCTCTAAACCTGGCTCGATGAAGTTGCGCAGCATTTCATTCAGACGACCATCTGGAGTGATAAATTCAGGATGGGACTTGAAAAATTCGACCAAACGATCTTGGTATTTGCTGAGGCGAAGGAAGTATGATTCTTCGGATACCCATTCAACCTCGTGACCTGATGGAGCAATACCGCCAGTCACATTTCCAGCTTCATCACGAAATACTTCTGCAAGCTGGCTTTCTGTAAAGAATTCTTCATCTGATACTGAATACCAGCCAGAGTATTCACCCAAGTAAATATCATCTTGAGCCAGCAAGCGCTCAAAGACCTGTGCGACAACTTTTTCGTGGTAGTCATCAGTTGTACGGATAAATTTATCGTATGAAATATTTAGTAATTGCCAGAGTTCTTTAACTCCAACTGCCATTCCATCAACATAGGCTTGTGGTGTAATGCCAGCTTCTTCCGCTTTTTGTTGAATCTTTTGACCATGCTCATCAAGACCTGTCAGATAAAAGACATCGTAGCCCATTAGGCGTTTGTAACGGGCTAGGACATCACAGGCGATGGTTGTGTAGGCAGAACCGATATGAAGTTTCCCAGATGGATAGTAAATCGGCGTTGTAATATAAAAATTCTTTTCAGACATAATTTTTCCTTTCCAGGCAAATGAAACCTGTTTTTCTAACACTTCATTATATCACATTTTTAAGGATTTTCGATAGGGAAATCTATACAAAAACAAGATAGACGAGTGTCCATCTTGTTGATCTTATTCATAACGAAGGGCTTCGATTGGGTCAAGTTTCGATGCCTTGTTGGCTGGCAAGACTCCAAAGATTATACCCACGCTAGCCGAAACTGCAAGACTAAATAGGGCAACTGGGATTGATACTCCAACTTCTATACCCGTAATCAAGCCTTGCAGTAACAAACCTGCTAAGGCAGTTAAACCACTTGCAATTGTCAAACCAATTAAGCCACCTAACAAGGTCAAAATCATGGATTCAATCAAAAACTGGATTAAAATATTGGCACGCGTTGCACCCAAAGCCTTACGGAGACCAATCTCACGGGTACGCTCTGTAACAGAAACCAGCATGATGTTCATAACACCAGTTCCTCCAACAAAGAGGGAAATCCCTGCGATGGAACTGATAATCGTCGTCATAAAACTAAACGATTGTTGAATTTCTGCAAATGTAAGCGACTCATCTGCCACCTGATATTCTCCCTGTTGCAAGCCTGCAAGTTCTGTCATTTTTCGTGCCAGTTCTGGACCCAGAGTTGGAGTTAAACTGGTATCATTCACTCGAAAGACAATACTAGCTATTTCATCTACATTAAAATTCGCAGCAAGGGAGATATTGGTAGTAATAGGCAAGCCACCAAACCCATATATTTTTGACCTTTTAGCCTCCGGACTAGTATAAACCCCAATGACCCGGTAACTAAATCCATTGACTTCTACAACCTTGTTAATAGCCTCTTGAGGAGATTCAAATAAACTAATGGACAATTCCTCATCTAGCAAAATGACACTTGCAAACTCTTTGAAATCTTGCTCTCTCAGACTACGACCTGCAATAATTTCATTCTTAACAGCGTCCATGTAAGTTCTGTTTCCACCTGTCAAATTAGCATTCTCAACCTTTTTATCTTGATAGGTCAAGATGGCATTCGTTGAATTGGTTACATAGTAACTATCCACTCCCTTGAGTTTGGCTGCCTCTTGGACCCAGGATTCTTGCGGTTTTGGCGGTTCAACAGGAATTTCCTCTTCCTTTCCAGAAACCGTAAAAGCTGATTGTTTCTGAGTAAAAGACCCATCTTTACTTTTTTTAGGAGAGAAGAAGACGCTAATATTTTTCTGAGATTTGGTCATATCTTTATTAACTTGACGAGATAGGGAATCTCCCAAAGCCATAATCACAACAACTGATGAAACACCGATAATAATCCCAATCATGGTAAGCAAAGAACGCATCTTGTGAGCCATGATAGATGAAAAGGCAAATTTCAGATTCTGCATCTTAGTTTTCCTCCTTTCCTAACTGAGCACTGTCAGATGAAATGACTCCATCTCGAATGATAATCTGACGTTTAGCATAGGCAGCAATCTCAGGCTCATGCGTTACCATGATAATGGTTTTTCCTTCTTTGTTCAAGTCAACCAATAGTTGCATAATTTGATTCCCTGTTTTGGTATCCAAGGCTCCTGTCGGTTCGTCCGCTAGGATAATAGAAGGATTGTTTACCAAGGCACGAGCAATAGCCACACGTTGCTTTTGACCACCAGATAATTCCGAAGGTAAATGGTGACTACGTTCTGTCAATTCAACCTTGTCTAAATACTCCTCAGCCAACTTGCGCCGTTTTGAAGACGAAACTCCTGCGTAAATCAAGGGCAATTCTACATTTTGCAAAGCATTGAGCTTCGATAGAAGAAAGAACTGCTGAAAGACAAAACCGATTTGTTGGTTACGAACCTTGGCTAATTGTTTTTCACCCAGTCCAGCCACTTCTTGGCCTTCAAGATAATACTCTCCACTGGTTGGTGTATCCAACATGCCAATCGTATTCATCAGAGTGGACTTCCCAGAACCAGATGGTCCCATGATGGCAACAAATTCACCCTCATTCACTTCTAGATTGATGTTTTTGAGAACCTGCAGTTCTTGGTCACCATTGCGATAGCTTCTGCAGATATTTTTTAGACTAATTAGTTGCTTCATCAGCCTTCACCTCTTTTCCTTCCTCTAGAGAAGACGTTGGGTTACTGATGACCTTGACTCCATTTGTCAGACCTGAAGTGATTTCTTGGTTGTCTGCATCAGCATTACCCAAACCAACTTCCACTTTCTTGGCCTTTTTCTGCTCGTCAAGCACCCAGACATAGTTCTTATCATTTTCAGTCACAACACTTGTTAGAGGAACCAAAATGGCTTTACTCTTATTCTTGACCTCAACACTTACTGAGAATCCTTGTTTCAAATCACCGATTTCACTTGTAACATCAATAGTATATGGATATTTAGAGCCAGAATTACCGCCTGCTGCTACAGCTGTACTTGCTGCTTCACCATTGTTTTTAGGATAGTCAGAAATATAGCTTAATTTCCCAGTCCATTTTTTATCAGGATACACTTTAGAAGTAAAAGTTACTTCTTGACCTACAGATAGGTTGGCGAGGTTATATTCAGACAGTTCTCCCTTAACTTGCAAGTTTTCATTACTTACGACATGAACGACTACTTGGCTAGCTCCTGTTGGAGATTTAGAAACATTGTGGTTGACTTCGACCACAGTTCCCTCTAGGGTACTGAGAACCGTCATTGCATCTAACTGACTTTGAGCCTTACTTAATTGTGCTGCTGCATCTGCACGAGCATCACGGGCATCACCCAACTGAGCGTCAATAGAAGCAACAGAATTTCCAGCCACTGGAGTTGGACTTTGCACCGTTGCATCTTCTCCTCCTGCTGGCGCAGAGGCTTGAGGAGCCGGAGCTGAAATGGCTTCATTTCGTGCTTGATTGAGTTCATTGATATGACGATCTGCCTTAGCGACTGCTCGGCTAGCTGAATCATAGGCCGCCTGCGCTTCTGAACTACTGTACTTGACTAGAGCCTGCCCTTCACTAACCTTATCGCCCACAGAAACAAGGATTTCATCTAAATCTCCCTTGCTAGCATCAAAATAAACGTATTGTTCATTTTTTGCCGTTACTGTTCCTGACAATAAAACCGACGAAGCAACAGTTCCCTCTTTTGCCACTACTAGATGTGGTATTTCATCCTTAACATCGGTTTGCGAGGGTTGTCTAAAGAGTAAAATCCCCCCAGCCCCCAATACAACTACACTCGCAGCACCGATTGCTGCATACAATTGCCACTTTTTAGCTTTACCATTCTTTTTCTTCATAATGAAACTCCTTTTCTTTTTTACAATACTTTGCTATTATACCAAATTTCCCTCCAGCAAACAATGCAGTTCAGATGGAAATAATGACAGTTCAGGATTAAACAATCGTTCGGAAATCCTCCTTTTATATTGTACTAGTTATATAATACACTATCTTGACTTATTTGGCAAGCTTTTTTGCAATTTTTTGTGCGTAGCAGATTTTTGCAATCACATCAAAAAAAAGATAGAATATGACTATCAAAAAATGACACTCTACTATTTAAAAGAGTACAAAGGAGTTTTCAATGAGAGAATACGATATCATCGCTATCGGTGGAGGTAGCGGAGGAATTGCCACCATGAACCGTGCTGGTGAACATGGAGCCAAAGCGGCCGTTATTGAAGAAAAGAAACTAGGTGGAACTTGCGTCAACGTCGGCTGCGTTCCTAAAAAAATCATGTGGTACGGGGCGCAAATCGCTGAGACTTTCCATCAATTTGGAGAAGACTACGGTCTTAAGACTACTGATCTTAACTTTGACTTTGCAACCCTACGTCGCAATCGTGAAGCCTACATTGATCGTGCTCGTTCTTCTTATGATGGTAGTTTTAAACGCAACGGTGTAGACTTGATTGAAGGTCATGCTGAATTTGTAGATTCTCATACTGTCAGCGTAAATGGTGAACTGATTCGTGCTAAACATATCGTGATTGCTACTGGTGCCCATCCAAGTATTCCTAATATTCCTGGTGCTGAGCTAGGTGGCTCTTCTGATGATGTATTTGCCTGGGAAGAACTTCCAGAGTCAGTTGCTATTCTAGGCGCGGGTTATATTGCCGTTGAATTGGCTGGCGTACTCCACACTTTTGGTGTCAAGACAGACCTCTTTGTTCGCCGCGATCGTCCTTTACGTGGTTTTGATTCCTACATCGTTGAAGGTTTGGTCAAGGAAATGGAAAGAACAAACTTACCACTTCATACTCACAAAGTCCCTGCCAAGTTAGAAAAAACTGCTGACGGCATTACCATTCATTTCGAAGATGGTACTAGTCACACAGCTAGCCAAGTTATCTGGGCTACAGGCCGCCGTCCAAACGTTAAGGGCTTGCAACTTGAAAAAGCTGGAGTCACTCTGAACGAACGTGGCTTTATCCAAGTGGATGAATACCAAAATACTGTTGTTGAGGGAATCTATGCTCTAGGTGATGTAACAGGTGAAAAAGAACTGACTCCAGTTGCAATCAAGGTCGGACGTACCCTATCTGAACGTCTCTTTAACGGAAAAACTACTGCAAAAATGGATTACTCAACTATTCCAACTGTTGTCTTTTCACACCCTGCTATCGGAACTGTTGGTTTGACAGAAGAGCAAGCTATTAAAGAATACGGTCAAGACCAAATCAAGGTTTATAAATCAAGCTTTGCATCTATGTACTCTGCTTGCACTCGCAACCGTCAAGAATCCCGTTTCAAACTCATAACAGCTGGTTCAGAAGAAACAGTTGTCGGACTTCATGGAATTGGCTACGGCGTTGATGAAATGATTCAGGGATTTGCCGTTGCTATCAAAATGGGAGCAACCAAGGCTGACTTTGATGCAACTGTGGCAATTCACCCAACTGCATCTGAAGAATTTGTAACCATGCGTTAATCGAAACAAAAGAAGCAGAGCAAAAAACACTTCTAAATATCAAAAAGCGAGTATTTCCGTAGTTGGAGATACTCGTTTTCTTATGTTTTATTTTATAGTATGTTGAAGTAAGATATGCAAAAATCAATTAACAAACCATAGCAAAATACAAGGATTATAATACAATCATTTATTCTTTTCTTTAAAAGATTCATATATTTTTTTATATAATTCTTTTATATCTTTTTTCTGAGAATTCAACTCTTCTTTACCGTAGTCAAAGTTTGCTACCACAAATCCCGCGCCATCATCAGAAAAAGTAAAAAACTCTATTTCAATTAGTTTATTATGCTTAGAGTCCTCTATGGTATCTCCTAAACCATTATTGAATTTCTTCACTTCTTCTTCACGAACTCCGAACCCCGTAGCAGCTCCATTTGCAATGATGTTTGAAAATACTTCTTCTGAAGATGATACTTCTTTCACAGTTATGAAGTATATAGCTTCTTCCGTTTCTACTTGTCTCACTTTATTCCATTTTTCTGTATCACTAGAAGAAAGCGTATAGATTGTTAACTCTACCGTTGGCTTATTGATATTTTCTTTTGTAATCATTTGTTTTCCAAAAAAGAAAATGGCAAGTGCCCCAGTTACAAAGATCAAAGCAATATAAATTTTCTTTTTCATAACTTATACCCTATATCTTTCATGTCAATTATCACATCAACTTCGTTATAGACAGCTGGATCATGCGTCGCTATAATGACATATTTATCTTCAGCTATTTCATTCAATAATAAGCGAATGATTTCTTTTCCAATCTCACCATCTAAAGCTCCTGTGGGCTCATCTGCTAAGATAATTTTACGTGGCTTCGTTAACATTCTGGCAATAGCTACACGTTGAGCCTGCCCTCCAGACAATTCATATATTTTTTGATGTAAATAGTCACTTGACAGTCCTACTTTTTCAAGTACGTCAGTTATTGTTTTTTTGTCTTTAGTGATAAGGCTCAGATTATCATATACTGTTTTGTTATCTATTAAAGAATAATTCTGAAATACATATCCAACAGTATTTTTAAAAAAAGTTCTTTCTTTTATCTTCCAAATATCTTGTTTATCAACTAAAACATTCCCACTGTCAATTTTTTCTAATCTTCCTATAATATTAAGAAGGGTACTTTTACCGGAGCCAGAACCTCCAATCAATGCATAGCTTTTTCCAGATTCAAATATTAAATTTAAGTCTGTAAAGATCTTCTTTGAGCCGAAACTTTTTGAAACGTTCAAAAGGTCAATTGTCATGATTCATCTCCTTTTAAAATTTTAGTGTAGCTTTCAGATAATTTTCTAAAACTCATTATGATTGACAACATCAAAACTAGCAGAGAAGCCGCTCCAATATATAGCAACTCTATTTGCCCTGTCACAAGAAATGTAAATAGAATAACCATTGTAATAGTCATCATAAAATATTTGAGACTTGAAATTGCTATATATGTTTTTGAAAGACCCAAAATGATTTTTTTCACATATTCATTCTGTTTTAGAGTAATAAAAAGTTGGACATATTGATAAATGAGTATAAAGATAATGCTGTAAATTATCTTCTGCAAGATTTGTGAAAGTAAAATTTGGTGCTCTAAGGATTGAATCTTTAATTTCACAATTTGGTAAACATCTACTGGATTCATTGAGAAATTCAACGGGACAGTCATCTCATTTATTTTTTTTACCGCTTCAGGACTAAAAAGAGATTTATATAGTATGTTACTAGCCAAAGAAAACTTATTATTTTCCATCATTTTGTCTGTATCTAACACAACAACTATATTATCTTTGCTATCTGCTAGACTTGCCATTGGTAAAATATCTTTATTTTTATGATCGATATCAGCATCCTCATTGAAATAAAAAATTTTATTACCATCAGGAATTATTTGTACTGCAAGCTGTTCTTTTGTATAGTTTGTTCCAATAAATTGTTCTGCTACAACTGTATTCTCAATAGATTTCTGGTTTTCTTTCCACTTCTCAGGAATATAAATGGTTGCTATCTTATTATCTAAAAGATGATAGTTTGTTCCATTCACTTTATTTTGTAGGTTAGCACCTGTTTGATTAATATAAATCAACTCTTTATTTATTTCTGGATTCGTTATTCCGTCATTTTCTAATTGTTTAGAAAAGTCTTCTAAAACATGAGATGTTTTCATAAAATCTGGAACATATGCCGAAGATCGTTCAATATATAAGAAATCTAAGTTTTTTAAGGCAGCAACTATCTGTAGATACTGACCATCTGAATCACTAACTTCTCCATTTTTAGCAGAGTTACTTTCAATTCCAAGGAACTCAATCCTTCTCCAGTCTTTTACTGTGTCCCACGGTACTAAATTCTGTATTTGTATGTTCATACTAGATTGACTACTCTTTGTTTCTTGTAAAAAAACTCCTGAGACAAGGATAATAATCGAAATAATAGCAAGCCATACGACAAAAATAAGCTTGTTTTTTGCCTTGTTTTTGATAATTTCAATGGGCTTTTCAATCTGAATCGTCGACCAAAATAAAACAAAGGTGATGAGATCAATGATTTGAAATAGTATAAAATTCGTTAAAAGCAGAGAGAAAAATAACTTAGAACTATAAGTGAAGAAACCATTTCCCAAAAAAGAACTGTAAGAAATCATCAATAAAGCCATCATAATCAGTTCAAAAATAAGAGAAATCACATACTCTCTTCTAAGATCGTATACAGGCAAGCCCAAAGAACGTCGTATCACTCCTTCTTTGATCTGCCTCGTCCTAACAACAAATAAAACAACTAATAAAGTTAAGTAAATGGAACCCATTAACAGTATTCTTAAAGTTCCAGTGAATTGTAATATTCCTCCTATATACCAAGGATAAGCCATATAGACTGTTTGTAGTCCAGTCATCGTAAGTGGTTTCAAACTGTCTACATCCATTTTCCCAAGGGTGTAATACATCCCTACTATTGGTGCTGACTTTAATTGTTCATTATTTACATCATCAAAGTTTACATACTTCAACTGACCCGAACTCTGAACGATTGGCTTGTAAATGGTAACCTTTTCCGTTTTTGATAAGTCACGAACCATTTCATATATTTCGTTATTAGAAAGATTACTTTTCCCTTGAATAGAGAAAGCACCATCAATTGGTAAAGGTATGGGGATTTCGGTATCACTAATAGTGACCAGACCAATTGTAGCAATCAAACAAAAGAAGAATCCAATGATACATAATTTTAATTTCATAAGCAATTACCATATTACAAAAGACCCTATTTTATAATTGGGTCTCCTGTTTTCATAAATTATTTTTAAAATCTATAATAATCCCAATATGCATTTAAGCGAACATCGTTCCAAGATTTTGTTGCACTTGAATATGCCCATCCATAATCTTTTTTATCCTGAGCTTTAACTGTTCCCCAAAAATTCGTTACTGAAGATTTTGAACCAATATTATCTGGAGACTTAACAAAGTAATTCGAATAACCATAGTTATCATTTACACCATATTCCCATACATCAATAATCGGATATGGAGCAGGGTGTGCTGTAGTTGCACTAACAACACTAGCTGCAGTAGCAAAGCTAAAACTGAAAACACTTGCAGCTAGAAAAACAGATGCTTTCTTATTAATTCTTTTTTCATTTTACTTCTCCTTGGATTAAAATATTTGATGAAGACTAAGTAATAGTCCCCTTTTTAGTCCCTCCATATTACTTTAATATGAATTGATTATATTTAGGTTTTTAATCACCGTTATGGTATCTAGAGTCGTTAAAATATCTCATAACTACCCCTCCTTTTAAAATTGGACACATCTAAATGCATCCGTTTACATTTTTAATATAACACTTATTTTTTACTTTGTCAAATATTTACTAGTATATTTTTTATTAATAAAATAGGATTATCTATACAGACAATTTTCGAATCAACAAAAAAATTATCCAACTTAACCAATAAGCAAAATCGGCCGTTACAGTTTTTGTTACCTTGTTTTAAAAAATTGGTTGACAATGATTCCTCTATGAGTATAATAGTTACTATACATCAGAAAAGAGGTTAACTATTTTGAAAAAAGCTCACATTTATGCTATCCCTGCTATTGGGGCTGCTCTCATTGCTGTTTTGGCACAAATCAGTCTTCCAGTTGGACCTGTTCCCTTCACTCTGCAAAACTTTGCAATCGGCTTGATTGCTACTGTCTTTAGACCGAGAGAGGCTGTACTTTCTGTTGGACTCTATCTTCTTCTAGGTGCTATCGGTCTTCCTGTGTTTGCAGGAGGTGGAGCTGGTTTTCAGGCTTTAGTTGGCCCTACTGCAGGCTATCTTTGGTTTTATCTCGTTTACTCTGGACTTACTTCCTCTCTAACCAACAGCAAGAGCGGAATTGTCAATATTTTTCTTGCAAATCTCTTGGGTGATGCCCTTGTCTTTGTCGGAGGGATTCTCAGCTTGCATTTTCTAGCTGGAATGGCATTTGAAAAAGCTCTTGTTGTGGGGGTCATTCCCTTTATCATTCCAGACCTTGGTAAACTTCTAGCTATTAGTTTGATTAGTCGTCCTCTACTTCAACGCCTTAAAAATCAGGCTTACTTTGCTAACTAAAAAAGGATATCGAGTTGTCATAACTCAGTATCCTTTTCTTTTATTTTGAAAACTTAGTTTCCTTTAAAAGCATCCACCATTGTTTGAAATTCTTCATTGGAAAGAGTAATTCCTTTGCCCATCTTCGTATGGTCTGGACTCCAAGCACGAATATCAAACTTTGCAGGGGCACCATTAAAGCTCACACGGTTGATTTCCTTGGTCCAACCCTTTTCGTTTTCAGAAAGAGTCAACAAGTGCTCTTCGATTTCAAATGTAAATTCTGCCATTTTCTTCTCCTTTTTTTAACTTTCATCTGATTATTCGTAAAATCTTGTAGATTTTAGGAAAATTTTATATAATATTGATATAAAAGAAGGGAGGCCAATATGAGACATAAATTCCAGCAAGTTCTAGGTAAAATACATGACTTTTTAAATGGACATGACCAACCTGACCAGACTGAAAGCAACTCCCTTACAGCCACTATTGAAGAGGCTATCCAGAAACAAACTGCTGTTCACCTTATCTTGTCTGAGACAAGCTTTACAGGTGACATCATCAAATACAATCAGCAAGGACAGCAAATTATCGTGAAAAATTTTGCCAAAAATGTGAGCCGGATTATCCGTATAAGCGATATTCAACGCCTGCGATTTGTCCCCTCAACTGTCCAAACAGCCCAAAAAAATAGATTTAAGAAAGAGTGAGATGTAGTTGCTTCATCCCACTCTTTTTTCTTAGCGCATTTGTTCAAAATGTAAATGAACTGCGATATGATCTCCATAACCACTTCTTTCCAAGTCACGTTGTAAACGATAGGAAATGTAGTGTTCTGCAATGGTAATGTAACCTGCGCCCAATAAACGATGTTCAACCATAGATTGAATCATACTGATAGTCGCACGTTCCACCTTGGCTTCTTGTAAATCCAAAACTACCTTCTTAGTGACTTGAGCAAGATTTTGACGCAAATCATCTGTCAAAACATAAACAGTTTGGGCTGCCTTCAAGATGGCTTGGTAAATCTTATCTGGATTAAATTCAGCAATTTCGCCATTACGTTTGATTACTTGCATAGGTTTCTCCTTTATTCTTTGTTTTCTTTGATTTCTGCCAGCATTTTTTCTTCTTCTACTGTCAGTTGATAATGTTCAAGTAAATCTGGTCTGCGCTCGTAGGTTTTCTTTAAACTCTCGTACAATCGCCACTGACGAATCTTTTCATGGTGGCCACTCATCAATACATCTGGCACGACCATGCCTCGATAATCATAGGGACGTGTGTACTGAGGATATTCTAAAAGACCTGAAGAAAAACTATCATCTTGGTGGCTAGACTCCTTGCCAATCACTTCTGGAATCAGGCGAACTGTAGCATCAATCATGGTCATAGCTGCCAATTCTCCACCAGTGAGGACATAGTCGCCTAGGGAAATCTCATCTGTTACCAAGGTCTTAATGCGCTCATCATAACCCTCATAGTGCCCACAGATAAAGATTAGCTCTTCCTCTTGAGCCAAATCTTCAGCATAAGCCTGATCAAACTGCTTTCCAGCAGGATCGAGGAGAATAACGCGCGGATTTTTCTTTTCAATAGCATCAAAGGCATCGAAAATGGGTTGGGCTCGGAGCAACATGCCCTGACCGCCTCCGTAGGGCTCATCATCTACATGACGGGCCTTTTCAGCATTTTCTCGAAAATTATGATACTGGATATCCAAGAGCCCTTTTTCTCGAGCCTTTCCAACGATTGAGTGCTCCAGTGGAGAAAACATCTCTGGAAAGAGGGTTAAAATATCAATCTTCATCATCTAACCCTTCTAAAATTTCCACATCGACACGGTTATTCGGAATATCAACATTGAGAACCACTGGTGGAATATAAGGCAAGAGCAAGTCACGTTTGCCTTTTCGCTTGACCACCCAGACATCGTTAGCACCTGGTTGCAGGATTTCCTTGATGGTTCCAATCAAGTTATCACCCTCATAGACTTCCAAACCGATAATCTCGTGATAGTAGAATTCACCATCGTCTAGGTCATTCAAATCTTCCTCAGCAACCTTGAGACTGTATCCCTTATACTTTTCGATAGCGTTGATATGGTACATATCTTTGAATTTAATAATGTCAAAGTTCTTCTGTTTACGGTGACTAGCGATAACCACTGTTTGGACAAACTGATCTTTTTCATCAAACAAGGCCAGCTCAGATCCTTTTTTAAACCGTTCTTCTGCAAAATCCGTCACAGACAATACTCGCATCTCACCCTGCAACCCCTGCGTATTGACGATTTTCCCAACATTAAAGTAGTTCATCTTGTCTCCTGTAGTCTCCTTCTTTCCATCTTATTCTGACAATTCTCGAATAATAGTTGCAATTTTTTCCGCTTCGGACCATTGTAAATAATGGTGATTCCCTCCTAAAATGAGTTTAGTATTGGAAGTCCAATATTCTGATTCTCTGTACTCTTTTTCTCTATAAGGCTGACAAAAAATAAATACAGGAATATGAGCTTCTATAGATACATCCTCAAAATCTTTCTCAGTAATCTCTCCAGATATCTGAAATTCTGGATTTTGCTTTTCCAACTCTAAGCCTTTTTCTTGCATTATTTCCCAGATTTCTTTATTCGTTTCAGGACTAAATGTTGCTTGAGTTAAATTCTTCAAATAAAGTTCAGGACCACACTCGTCAATCAGCCTCATCTGCTCTTCCATTTCTGGATAAGGATTTTCTGAAAAATCAGCAAACATGACTTTTTTAGTTGTCGGTTCAATTGCTACTAAAGCCTGACACTTAATTGGTTTCTTGAGCAATTTACAAACTAAAATTCCACTCAAACTATGTACACAAAGTATATATTCAGAAATCCCTAATACTTCAAGTACTTCATAAACCGCATCTGCAAGATTATCTAGATTTTTTTCCAGCTTGGTCATGAATCGGACTCCTACCTGTGTTAGGAAAATCAATTGTCAAATAACCAATTGTAGGGGGAAGTTTTTCGAGTATAAGTGAAAAATTTTCATAACTTGGTAGCAAACCTGCTCCGTTTAGACAAACTAGCACTTTCTTTTGATTTTGATAAGTAACAGAGAGACTACCAATTTCTGTAGATACTTCAAACCTCTTCATAAAGAAATCCACTCATTCTATATAATGAATTATTAAAAATCCTTATCCTTTATTTTATCACGTTCCAAAGATTTTCTCAAGTTGGAGAAAAAAGACACTATAGATAGTATCCCTCTAAAAATCCTCGTAACTTCTCAAAGTAACTTCCATCTCTCCCAAAACTGGAAGTTACTCTAAGACGACTTTGTTTTAGGGCTATTTGTCGTGCACTTTTTTCTGAGTCTTTTCGCTTTTGAACCCTTATATATCAAGAAAAAGAAAATCAGTGGAAGTTAGTCTCAGACGGATTCCCACTGATTTCACGCGTTTTTCTAATACTAAAAGCTAGGTTGTGGGAAACTAGAAGTTAGTTTGGGAATTTACCCTCTAAAAAACTTTCCAAATCCTGATGAGGATATTTTACACTTCTCCACACAGAAAAGCGAGACATCCGTCCCGCCCTTCTTATTTTTCGTCAATAACGATTCTTACTTTTTTGTATTCAGTTGGGACAGAGTAGACAATCGTTCTTATCGCAGAAATAGTGCGACCCTTACGACCGATTACACGACCCACATCGCTTTGATCAAGATTCAAATGATATTCCAAAAACTCTGGTGTATCTTCAATCTTGATAGTTAAGGCATCTGGTTGTGAAATCAAGGGTTTCACAATCGCAATAATGAGATTTTCAATCGTATCCATCTATCAACCTACTTTAAACTTATTTTGAGAATTTAGAATCGTGGAATTTTTTCAATACGCCTTCTTTTGAAAGGATGTTGCGAACTGTATCTGAAGGTTGAGCTCCATCAGCCAACCATGCAAGAACGCGGTCTTCTTTCAAAGTTACTTGGTTTTCAGCAACAAGTGGATTGTAAGTTCCAACTGTTTCGATGAAACGTCCGTCACGTGGTGAACGTGAATCTGCTACGTTGATACGGTAGAAAGGTTTTTTCTTAGAACCCATACGAGTCAAACGGATTTTAACTGCCATTTTTAAAGTCTCTTTTCTTATTTTTTATTTCGGTGAAATAGCTGAGCTATTTAGCACATGTTCTATTATAGCAGATTTCTAACAGGTGTCAAGAAAAAAACTTGACAGACTATAAAATTTTTAAACCATTTAGAAATTTGTTAGAAGTAGGAAATAAATGTTTGAAAGAGGCTATCCGTGAATAGTATTTTAGAAATATTTTATAAAGAACACCAAGTCAAACCCTTCATCTCTCCTGAACGTGATTTGGATGCTTGGCTCCTAAATCCTAAGCCCGTTCCCAAACGAAATATGGACTTATTGGCAGATGATTCGCTGGCAGGTGATATCATTCTACTATAGAGAATACAGTTTGGAACTTTTACCACCGAAACATGATTTTAAAAACTCCCATTCGAATATGATTCAAAATTCGCTTAAAATCAATGTTTTCCCACTTTTTCAGAAAACAAATTTTCATCTAATTTAAATAACTTTCAATTAAATGGTATGAATTTTGCTTAAAATCATCAAAAAACACCCCATGGTGTGAACCATAATACTCTTTGAAAATCTCTTCAAACCACGTCAACGTCGTCTTGCCGTAGGTATGGTTACTTACTTCGTCAGTCTTATCTACAACCTCAAAGCAGTTCTTTGAACAACCTGCGGCTAGCTTCCNNGATTTTCATTGAGTATAAAGTGTTGTAAATACTGTATTGTAGCTAGTTCTTAACCTTTAGAGAACTGGCTAGCTTTACGAGCTTTCTTAAGATCTGGTTTGGAAAGTATAGATTTCAATTAGACTAAAAACAGCGAAATATCAAGGATTTTAAAAAAGATATCTACTAATTAATTTATAAAATATGAATTAATAGATTCTAAATAGGGGAATAGTTTAGGTCTGTAAAAGATTAAATAATTTCTATTTTAGCTGTTAGAAACGTTGGTACATCAATGTTTTTAGAATGCTACATAATAAAAGGTAGAGTAAATAGTAGAGTAGTTATTGCGTTAGTTCAGCAATCTTATCGATATAAAGATTAACAGATTCTAACTTTCTTTGCGGTGCTAACTCGGCGTATGTGTCCATTGTTGTTGAAATTGATTTATCTTTTTTGATTTTTTAATGACCTTTTTGCCATTATGGATAATTTTTTCAGTTTCATCAGAAATCAAAAATTTTTTTCTTTGAATATTGAAATTTGCGAATGTCTTGGAAAGTCTAAGACAGCTAGATTGTATAGAAATTAAGTCATCATCCGACAAAGAATTCATTCTTTTATTTACAGTTTCCAAATCTCTAAATAAAATAGAGCCGAAGCAGTGGTAAAACATATTTTCAACAAGCTTGGCAATATCTCCAAAAATAATTTCTTTATAGTCTAAGTCGGTTTGAGTATTCAAATAAAGCAATATTGAAGTGGTAACTTGTTGCTTTTCCTTTTCAACTTGACTAACTTGACCTGCATTGCTTAGTTCGCTTTGTGTAATATTGTGTTTTTTTCTTAAATTTTTGATACGAGTAGGTAGTTCATGTGAATAATTTTCTTCAAAAAATTTCATATACAATCCCCCTATAATCATGGAAAAGTAGTAAAAATAGTTGTTATCCTAGTTGATTAAAAAAATCTCTGATTTCCTCATCTTTTATAAAATAATATATAATTTTCCCATCTCTTCTAGTGTCCAAGATGTTTTGATTGGCTAGTTTACGAAGATGGTGGGAGGCAGATGCCATACTGAGATTTAGTAAACAGGCTATATCACAGACACAGAGTTCTTCAACAGCAAGGAGATAAAAGATGATATTTATCTGTTTATTATCGGTAAACTTTGATAAAATACGAAGTGATTTTTGGACTTTTTCCTTTTCAAGGTAGTTCGTCGCGGTTGTAACATTTTGTTGATTTATAATATTCACTTGGCAAATACTATCTTTTTTCATATTTTTTTCTCCTAGCCGAACACAGTCCTTAGCATGTCAAAGCTGTTGTTTTCAATCAGAATATACATCCCCAATCCTAAATAGACAACGGCAATAAACCATCTGCTATATTTTTCCAAAGTTTCTCCAACAGAAGGGACTTGTGCCAATTTTTGGGCAGAAAAAACCAAGAAATAAATCATGACTAGAAAAGTAAGTAAAGTCACTATCAAATTCGCTAAATTTAAGGTGGTAAAATATGGGACAAAGACACCAATATTGTCAGCGCCACAACTTGCAAAAGTAATCATAGCGACTAGAAAAATCAGGTTTTTATTGTCTTTTCGCAAACCATCTTTTGCAATAGCTTCTCCATCAGAATCTCCTAAAAGCAAAACTTTGAGGCCTAGGAAAATTGGAATCAAACCGAGTAAACCTAAAATCTCTTTACTAGGAATATAATTTAAGACAAATGCAAAAAGCAAACTTAGCAATATTAGACTAACAGAGCCTAGAAATTGTCCTAAATAGATGTTAATGATGTCTTTTCTGCTTTTTCTTTTGGCAAAAAATAACATTAGGATAATAAGTAAGTCTACGGCTGTCCCAGAATACAGGATTATTGAAGTAACAACATTTTGAATCATAAAACACCTCATTCAAATATATTTTTGAATATATTCTAACATTAAACTTTGTAGATGTCAACTTAAAATCCACCAAAATATAGATAAGAAGTTAGTATACCAAATATTAAAAAGCCCTGCCATCGAAATGATAGCAGGGCTTAACTTCAATATCCAGATGATATATTTATCTAAAAAAGGTAGAGTTTTTATTGATTTGTAGTGCGATATAATGAGTTTCCAAAAATCAAAAATCGCTTAAAATCAGTATTTTGACATCTATTGACGTGTACTGAAATCCTTACTTAACCTCTGTAAAAATTAACTTCTACACCTACAAAGCTTATTCTGACAGACTTTATACAGTCTAAGAAAAAAAGTAGAGATTCATACAGTATCTAGATTTTTCAAAAATTCTTTATCATCAAATATTATTAACGAAACTATCCAAACCAAATCCGATGCATTACTTCAAAGAATTCTTTAGTTATTTGACTATCAAGGGCTTTTATTAAAAAATTTTTTCAAATAATTGCCACCTTGACACATAAATTCTTGCTTTCTAAATTTAAATGTGATATATTTATAACATGAAATTTAAGTGTTATATATTTATAACATAAAAAAGGAGTCTATCATGAAAAAAAGTCAAAAAATGCGTGGCCTCATTGCAATGATTGCCGTAGCTCTCTTTATTGATTTTATTGTTTTATTTGGTTCTAATCTTAGTTGGGGACCCAAGTTAGTTATTACTGGTATTTCAGTGTCAGGTCAAATTGTAGCTATTTGTAGCTGGCTACATAAGAGTCAGAAAGGTAAGGGAAAGATTATTTTTAACTTGTCTGCTAAGCTTTACACGATACTTGTGTCTGCAGCAAGCATTTTTTATACAGTAGGGTTTTGGGTTGCGACCCCAAGTGTAAGTTCTGGTATTAAAGAATGGATTTTAGGAATTGGACTCGTTATTGAAGTGATTGTATTTGGTTTTTTCTCTTTTAAAAATGTCAAGGAAACTCCGGACGAACGCTTTTATGCTAATTTAGCAAAGGCAGCTAGCTTGATGTTTGTTTTTATACTAGGCGCACTGATGATCCTATCAGTTATCATTGGGTATATGGAGGTTCTCACTCTTTACATGGGTCAGATATTTATTAGCATAGCTGCCTTGATTTGCATTTTTGCGGTTGTCTATTTTATCTTGGAACGTAGAGGATAAGCATGGCCAAAGAAAGCAATATTATTACTAATCTCAAATCTGTTCGTGAGTCCACAGGCATGACCCAGCAGGAGTTAGCCGACCGCATCGGCATTCGACGCGAGACAATTCTGCACTTGGAAAATAACCGTTACAATCCTTCGCTGGAAATGGCTCTTAAAATTGCTCAAGTTTTTAATCTAAAAGTAGAAGACCTCTTTGAACTCAGACAGAAAGAGGAAACATAATTCTTTTCGAGACCTACTATTAAGTTCATTGATTAATTAGGAATTGAAGCCAAAAGAAAAAATCCTTTGAAAATATGCTCTTTTAAAATATAGTAATTCTTTCGAATTAACCTTTACTAATTGTGATGCTTTACGAGCTTTCTTAAGATCTGGTTTCCTAAATACTTCGAGTACACTTATGGTATTGATGCTCCTAAGCATCTCAAAACTCTGGTAGAAAAAGGTTATGCTGTCCATTGAAACTGCTTTTTACTCACTTGACCATCTAATACGCTACCATAAAAAAAGAATATCCTAAAGAAGAAGGGAGTTACTGGACTTTCTAAAAATGAAGGCTACAAATTTGGACCAAGCCCTTCATGAGCATTTTTCAGAAGAAGAATTAGCTTGTCACTTTTCGATTCGCGGTTATAGACTAACTCCAAAAGGAGAACAAACACTCAAAGACCATCAAGCAATCATTGACCGTCATCCTAAAAAGAATCTTTAATCAACCAAGACAGGTTGATTTTTTTTGAAAACAGTTTCTTGAAAAAATTTAATTATTTCACTTACGAGGAAAATTTTTTTATGATAGACTGATGTATAATCAAAAAGAATTGGAGACTATAATGCCTAGAAATTTTAAAGAAGCTCTTTTATTTACAACACTTATGTGTTCCATGATGGTACTCGGTATGTCCATGTGGAATCTTTTTATTGTTGGTCAACTTTCACTACATTATTTAGCCCTTGCTTACATCCCTGGCTTTGTCACAGCCTTTTTATTGGATGTCATCCCTGTGGGAGCAATCGTTAAGTCAATTGCCTTTCGTATCCTCAAGGACCATCATAAACGATGGCAGAAAATCATTACCATTTCTGGAGGAATGGCAGTTCTCATGGTCACTTTCATGTCCTTCTATGGACTTTTTTACAATGGCATTGCTATCACACCCAATACCTATCTAAGCGCCTGGCTCGTAAACTTTATTGCAGCTCTTCCTCTAAACTTCCTAATTGTCGGACCAATTGCCCGTTTTATACTAAGTTCTTTTCAGAAACCATTTACTGAGGAAGAAGTTGAAGATTTTCAAGATGATGATGAAATCCCAACTATTATCTAAGCCAGTTCTGTAAACTACTAACATTTGAAATCCCCTTCCTTTTAGGGTACAATGGTAGAAATGAATTTTTGAAAGGATCAGAATGAAAAAACTAGCAACCCTTCTTTTACTGTCCACTGTAGCCCTAGCTGGATGTAGCAACATCCAACGTAGTTTACGTGGTGATGACTATGTAGATTCTAGCTTGGCCGCTGAGGAAAGCTCCAAAGTAGCAGCCCAATCTGCCAAGGAGTTAAACGATGCTTTAACAAACGAAAACGCCAATTTCCCACAACTATCTAAAGAAGTTGCTGAAGATGAAGCCGAGGTGATTCTCCACACAAACCAAGGTGATATTCGCATTAAACTCTTCCCTAAACTCGCTCCTCTAGCGGTTGAAAACTTCCTCACTCATGCCAAAGAAGGCTACTATAACGGTATTACCTTCCACCGTGTCATCGATGGCTTCATGGTTCAAACTGGAGATCCAAAGGGAGACGGTACAGGTGGTCAGTCCATCTGGCATGACAAGGATAAGACTAAAGACAAGGGAACTGGTTTCAAAAACGAGATTACTCCTTATCTCTATAACATCCGTGGTGCTCTTTCTATGGCTAATACTGGTCAACCAAACACCAATAGCAGCCAGTTCTTCATCAACCAAAACTCTACAGATACCTCTGCTAAACTCCCTACAAGCAAGTATCCAAAGAAAATCATCGAAGCCTATAAAGAAGGGGGAAACCCTAGTCTAGATGGCAAACACCCAGTCTTTGGTCAAGTGATTGACGGTATGGATGTTGTAGATAAGATTGCTAAAGCCGAAAAAGATGAAAAAGACAAGCCAACAACTGCTATCACAATCGATAGCATCGAAGTGGTGAAAGATTACAATTTTAAATCTTAAAAACCAAAAAAATACAGTATCCACATTCGGTACTGTATTTCTTTTATCCTCATTCTTAAGTTAGCTTGTTAAAATCCCAGATTTGATCCATCCAGCCTTCATAGAAGTCTGGTTCGTGGCAGACCATAAGGATAGATCCCTTGTATTCTTTGAGAGCACGTTTGAGTTCATCCTTGGCATCCACATCCAAGTGGTTGGTCGGCTCGTCCAGCACTAAAACGTTGTTTTCACGATTCATCAAGAGACAGAAACGAACCTTGGCTTGTTCCCCACCTGACAAGACCTGAATTTGGCTTTCAATATGCTTGGTTGTCAAACCACAACGAGCAAGGGCTGCACGAACTTCTGCTTGGTTGAGAGCTGGAAAGGCATTCCAGACAGCCTCTAGTGGTGTTTGGCGATTACCGCCTTCTACTTCCTGTTCAAAGTAACCAAGTTCTAGGTAGTCTCCACGTTCAACCTCTCCAGCGATTGGTAGAATAATGCCCAATAGGGACTTCAAGAGAGTTGTTTTCCCGATACCATTAGCACCAATAATCGCAACCTTTTGATTGCGTTCGAAGGTAAGATTTAAAGGCTTAGTAAGAGGACGGTCGTAACCAATTTGCAAGTTCTTGGCTTGGAAGATAAAGCGCCCTGGTGTACGAGCTGGTTTGAAATCAAAGGATGGTTTTGGTTTCTCACTTTGGAGTTCGATAATATCCATCTTATCCAATTTCTTCTGACGAGACATAGCCATGTTTCGTGTTGCAACACGTGCTTTGTTTCGAGCCACGAAGTCCTTGAGGTCCGCAATCTCTTTCTGCTGACGTTCGTAGGCTGCCTCTAGCTGAGATTTCTTCATAGCATAAACTTCTTGGAACTGGTAGTAGTCACCAGAGTAACGCGTCAGCTGTTGATTCTCCACATGATAGACAATATTAATAACGTCATTGAGGAATGGAATATCGTGCGAAATGAGAACAAAGGCATTCTCATAGTTTTGGAGATAGCGCTTGAGCCAATCAATATGCTCAGCATCCAAGTAGTTGGTTGGCTCGTCCAACAGCAAGATATCAGGCTTTTCAAGGAGGAGTTTAGCCAAAAGCACCTTGGTTCTTTGCCCACCTGACAAAGAGGTTACATCCGTATCCATGCCAAAGTCCATAACACCAAGGGCACGCGCCACTTCGTCAATCTTAGCATCCAAGGTATAGAAATCACGACTCTCCAGACGGTCTTGAAGTTCGCCAACTTCTTCCATAAGAGCATCAACATCCGCTCCGTCTTCAGCCATTTCCATATAGAGGTCATTGATACGAGCTTCTGCTTTAAAAAGCTCATCAAAGGCCGTACGGAGAACATCGCGCACCGACTGCCCTTCAGCAAGGACGGAGTGCTGATCCAAGTAACCAGCGGTCACATATTTGGACCACTCAACCTTCCCTTCATCTGGCAACATCTTACCAGTCACGATGCTCATAAAGGTTGATTTCCCTTCACCATTAGCACCGACCAGGCCGATATGTTCTCCCTTGAGGAGACGGAAGGACACATCTTCAAAAATTGCACGGTCACCAAAACCGTGACTCAGATTTTTAACTTCTAAAATACTCATTTTAATTCCTTATCTTGTTTTTATATAATCGTTTATAAAGGAGCCAAGCCAGATAGCCACCCAAAGTGTTGGTCCACAAATCATCAATCTCAAAGACGCGATTGAAATCAAAGAAAAAGTCCAAGATTAATTGCGTACACTCGATTCCAAGACTCACAAGAAAACTAAAAAGAAGGACCTTTTTTATTTTCCGCAAGTTTGGAAGGAGATAAAGGAGTTGGAACATCAGAGGAAAAAGTAAGAACATATTAAGGATATTTTGTAAAAAAATCCAGCATAATTGTCCCATATCACTCACCTCACCCAGATTCCAGAGGGAGTTTAAAGGAGTCAAAAGAAAAACCAGGCTTCCAAGATGCTGAATACCTGGAGTTTCTACCCCCACGGGAGATTGTTCTTGAGGAGTAAAGCAAAAATAGACAATGCAAATGCTATAGAAAATGACTCCCCAGACCAAAATATGATTATAAGTCTTCTTCATCATTAAGGATTTACCGCTGCGACTGCCTTCTGGCGGTCACGTTTCATTGTGTTAGAGCGCAATTGTCCACAAGCTGCGTCACTATCTGTACCATGCTCTTGACGAACCACACAGTTGACCCCTTTTCTCTTAAGCGTATCATAGAAAGCCAACACGCGCTCTTTGGGACTACGGCTATATTGGTCATGCTCACTAACTGGGTTATAAGAAATCAAGTTTACATAAGACAATTTCTTGATGTTCTTGAGCAATTCAGCTAATTCCAAAGCTTGTTCTACGCCGTCGTTTACTTCATTAAGCATGATATACTCAAAGGTCACACGACGATTAGTTGTCTCAATGTAGTACTCAATAGCTGCAAAGAGCTTTTCAATCGGAAAGGCACGGTTAATCTTCATGGTACTTGAGCGCAGTTCATTGTTGGGTGCGTGAAGAGACACGGCAAGATTGACCTGAACCCCTTCATCAGCAAAGTCACGAATTTTATGGGCCAAACCTGAGGTTGAAACCGTGATGTGACGAGCACCGATAGCCATTCCTTTATCATCATTGATAGTACAAACGAAATTCAAAACATTGTTGTAATTATCAAAGGGCTCACTGATTCCCATGACAACGATATGGCTGACACGTTCATCCTGACCACGCTCATCAAAGTATTTCTGAACCAGCATAATTTGCGCTACGATTTCACCGTTATTGAGGTCACGTTGCTTCTTAATCAAACCAGAGGCACAGAAGGTACAACCGATATTACAGCCGACCTGAGTGGTCACACAGACAGATAAAACGTAGTGTTGACGTATGAGTACTGTCTCAATCAGCATTCCATCTGGCAATTCAAAAAGATATTTAACTGTCCCATCAGCAGACTCTTGCACAATACCTTGTTTCAAGGGATTGACCACAAACTGGTCATTAAGCTTAGCAATCAAATCCTTGGAAAGGTTGGTCATTTCTTCAATAGAGCCATTCCCAGATTTGATCTGCACGGAATTTCTTTTCTCCCTGCTCCAATACCCATTCCTGCATGGTTTGACGTGTTAAACTATAAATTGAGGGTTTCATTTCTTCTCCTTATTCTCTACTCACTTCTGACGAATGACAAAATGACGTTGTCCCTTGTCCTCTTTCTGAGAATGCTGGTCTTTCTGACGACGTCTATTTTTCTTATCTGCATTCGGTTTTCGTTTTGTTTGAGTCGGTTTCTTTCCTTTTCTAAAAGGCTGTTCTTCTTCCTTCTTACGCATTTTCTTGTCAAATGATGCTCGCTTAGGGGCTTCATTTTCTAAGACAAAATAGGCACAACCATAACTACAATACTCTAATAGGTAGTCTTGTAAACGACTGATTTTTTCAAGTTTTTCTTCTGTTCGGTCATCCTTGTAAAAACCTCGTAGGCGAAGCTGTTCGTTGCTCCAGTCTCCCACGATATAATCAAACTTGGTTAAGACTTCTGAAAAACGCTGATTAAAAGCCGTCACATCAAAGGCATCCTTGATATTTTCCACCAAGGAAAAAGCGATCCCTTCCGTTTCAACCTTGTCCCCGTGTAAATGAAACTCAGGACCAGGAAACTTGTTATAGTTGTATAATTCAGGTGCAATTTCTTTTCGCATAGATATCCTTTTTTCACGATTACTTAATACTTTATTCTACCATAATTTCTAGCAGTTAGCACGTTTCTCATAAAAATGAAAAAAGTCTAACGATTTTGTCAGACCAGAATCTTATAACCTAAAAAAGAGAAGAACAATTCTTCCCTCCAACTATCATTATTTAGCAGCTGCGTACAATTCATCTACTTTATTCCAGTTGATTACTGAAAAGAAAGCTTTGATGTAGTCAGGACGCACGTTGCGGTATTTCACGTAGTAAGCATGTTCCCAAACGTCCAAGCCCAAGATTGGTTTTTTACCTTCTGAGATTGGTGTGTCTTGGTTTGCTGTTGAAGTCACTTCAAGTTTCCCTTCTTTGTTGACAACCAACCATGCCCAACCTGAACCAAAACGAGTTGTTGCTGCTGCAGTGAAGGCTGCTTGGAATTCTTCAAGTGAACCAAATGTTGCATCGATTGCTGCTGCCAGTTCTGCTGAAGGAGCTGTTTTCTCGGGAGTCATCAATTCCCAGAAAAGAGCGTGGTTCAAGTGTCCGCCACCATTGTTGATAAGTGCTTGACGGATATCAGCTGGGATAGATTCTACATCAGCAAGCAAGGCTTCAAGGTCTTCACCGATTTCAGGGTGTTTTTCTAAAGCTGCATTGGCATTGTTGACATAAGTTTGATGGTGTTTGTCATGGTGCAAATGCATTGTTTCCGCATCGATGTATGGTTCCAAAGCGTCGTATGCATATGGAAGTTCTGGTAAGATAATAGCCATCTGTAATACCTCTTTTTCTTTCTATATGAAAATGATAACGCAAACATTCACTTTTTTCAAGTTTTTTGCTTATAGATGAGGAAATCACTGAGATACTTTCGAATAATACTCTTCGAAAATCTCTTCAAACCGCGTCAACGTCGCCTTGCCGTAGGTATATGTTACTGACTTCGTCAGTCTTATCCGGCAACCTCAAAACGGTGTT